>JALQVX010000142.1 GCA_023263555.1 Crocinitomix sp. | reverse complement strand
TGAAAGATGGCGTTCCGTTTGACTGCATAGAACTTACCAACCCAAATCAAATCGATTGGATTTTGCTCCCAAAAAATGAACCCTACGAACTAGTGGTTATCGACCGCTATCGCAAAATCGTTCCCCTAAATTTGTAACTTTTAAATTAAATAATATGTTAGAAAAAATCAATTCAAAACGTTTCGAAAAAGAGACGATTAGTGCTGAAAAACAGCATCAATTCCGTGGAGGTGCTCAAGATTACTTGACATTTTGAACTTCCAACTACTGTGTAACAACCTGTGCCGTTTGGGAAGATTGTGGAACAAAATCTGACTCAGCTAATGACGCCATCATGCCCGTCACAAACACAAGTAGTTAATTTTTATCATTTATAACTTTTAAATTAAAGAATATGTTAGAAAAAATCAATTCAAAACGTTTTGAAAAAGAGACGATTAGCGCTGAAGATCAACATCAGCTGCGCGGTGGAGCGCAGAACTTTGCATGCGAATTCCCAACCGATATTTGTGTAACCACACTTGCTGTTTGGGAAGATTGCGGAACGGTAACGGATGAACATAAAGATAAAATCTTGCCAGCAGCAAATAATATTTCTAGTCGTTAAACTCATACAAATCGCAAGTTGGTATAGGCATTATACCAACTTGTTTTTTTCTTTTTTCCAATTAAAATGATTCTGATACTAACTTCTTCTGATGATCAAAGTACGCTGGAAGTCATTCAGTGGCTAAATTTTTATGGACTAGCTTGGGTAAAAATTGATTCATCAACTCCTTTAACATTGATCGAACTCATCTTAGATGATAAAGAAGAAGAGTTTATTGTTGAAACACCTTCAGGTGATCGAATTGACACAAGAAAAATTACCGCTTATTGGTATAGAAGAGGTCACCTTAAATTGAATCTTAAGTATGCCCTTGAAGACTATTTGAATGACGATACACAACGCCAATTCGAACAACATATGCAAGCTGAAATCAATGTTTTAATCGATTCACTTCATTTTTGTCTCGCCAAAAAAAAACGACTCAACACCTTCCAAACCGCCGACCTAAATAAACATTTTGTCTTATCAAAAGCGAAGGATGCCGGACTTAAAATTCCAGCAACATTAGTCACCAGTTACAAATCTGTATTTGGTCATTTTGAATTAGAAAATGGCTCCTTGATTTCAAAAGCAATCCAGCACGGTATTCGGTTTCGACTTCACGAAAAAAAGGGTTGGACAGAATATTTGACGTATACCGAATCGGTTGATGCATCAATAGTACCTGATCTTTTTTTTCCAACCTTATTCCAATCAAAATTGGATAAAGCCTTTGAATTACGAATTTTTTATTTGAATGATGACTTCTATACCATGGCTATCTTTTCGCAAAAAGATGAAAAAACAGCTGTTGATTTTAGAAATTATAATTTTGAAAAACCAAACAGAACCATCCCTTATGCTTTACCTGAGGAAATAAAAGTTAAACTTTCAGCACTGATGAAATCACTCAAATTGGAAAGTGGGTCAATCGATATGGTGGTGACAAAAAACAATGTCTTTGTTTTTTTAGAAGTTAACCCAGTTGGCCAGTACGGAATGGTTTCCAATCCTTGTAACTATCACTTAGATCAAAAAATCGCGCACTATTTAAATCCATCCCCATGAAAAACGACAATGCGAACTTACTAAAAAGTCTTGAACCTATAAAGCACTTGATTCCGCTCAATTACTTAAAAGCCAAACCTGTCTATTTCGAAAACCAACCGACGGATATCAGAAATCTTCTAAAATTTATTCCAATTGAGAACCTCAAAACTGACAAAGGATTGGTTTCTATTCCACCGAAACCTATTTCTAAATGTCTCGAACTAGCACAAAGAAATGGAACAAAAATACTTTAAATTATTCGCGAATTGCATTCCGGTTAAAGGAGCTTCTCGCAGTATCATTTGCGACCTGCAGCGACGTGATTATCAACTTATACCAAACTCACTTTTCGATCTTCTAATGTCCTTCCCTTTGTTCACCATCACCGAACTGATTGATGCTTACGGAGAAAATGAGCGAGAGACCTTGATAGAATATGTCTCCTTCTTGGAAGAACATGAATTCGGTGGATGGCTTAACGATCATTCGGCCTTTCAACCACTCGATTTAACTTGGTTTAAACCTTCCGAGATAACGAATAGCATTATTGATTGGAATAAGGATTCTGATTTCGAATTTGAACCAATTTTTAATGAACTAAATGACCTGAATTGTCAATATTTACAACTTAGATTCTTTGATCACTTTAAAAAAGTACGACTCGAAGAACTTCTCACATCACTTGATCGTTCGAGCATACTGTCAATAGAGATCTTCTTTCACGATAGCCTAGAATTCACAACTAATGATTTTCAACGATTATTGAGACGTTTTCCTCGTATTACCCGATTAATCGTTCATAGCGCCAAGGAGAACCGCTACTTTAACGATCCTGAGCATTTTCTGGATCTGATTGC
This sequence comes from Crocinitomix sp., assembly GCA_023263555.1. Lineage (GTDB taxonomy): Bacteria > Bacteroidota > Bacteroidia > Flavobacteriales_D > Crocinitomicaceae > Crocinitomix. Next base: position 7,305 of record JALQVX010000142.1, on the reverse strand, counting down.
GCTAAATTATACGACTCAAAAAATTACGGATGAAGCGCATTGTGGTGAGGTACATTCAGGTTATTTCAGCTGTAATATAGACCATTTCACGGAAGCAAAACAGTTCAATACCTGTCTCAATAAAAAAATAAGTATCGATAAAAAAGGTCAAATTTGCAATTGCCCTTCAATGACTCAAAAATTCGGAAAAATTGGAGACGCAACGCTTAATGCCACCTTGATAAATGAGGAATTCACAACTAAATGGTCAACCAACAAAGATCAAATCGAAACCTGTAAGGACTGTGAATTCAGATATATCTGTTCTGATTGCAGAGCATACACGGAAGGAAATCTTCCCTTATCAAAACCGGCTAAATGCAACTACGACCCGTATAAAGGGGAGTGGAACTAGAGACTGAATCGCATGCCAAAGCGTGCTATATGATAACCTGCGTCTTCAACCTGTTTTACCGCATCACTTCCTTCAATTAACAGTGGATTTGTATGGTTAAAATGGATGAAATATATTTTGGCACGATTTGATTGACTCAAGTCTTCAAACAACTTCATACTTTCCACAATAAAGGGATGCGGTACTTCATCCATTGGACGGTTATTTAATTCTTCACCGTCGAAAAAAGTGCCATCAATAAATGCAAAATCAACCTGCTGAATGAGCTGACAAATTGATTTATCCCAACGCTCCCATTTATCAATATCTGGAATATACAAAGCACTTTTTAATGGACCTTGTATCAGAAAGCCTACCGTTTCAGAAAATTCATCCCTGTGCGGAACAATCAACGGCTGAATTACGATTCCTTCCTGAAGTTGAAGTTCAACTTCATTTTCGAGTTGTTCTAAGGCGATATTCTCATTCAGTACCAATTGACTCCATGGTCCATTAGTCGATAAAAAAGCACCCATTCTTGGCATGGCATAGACAGGAATACGGCTTGCATTGATGGCTTCTTTTCCAAAATACATCAATCCCGTATAGTGACCGATATGGGCATGTGTCAAAAAAACGGCATCTGGCATTTTGCTGTGTTCAAACCCAGCCTTCTCATTCAAAACATCTACTTGACTAGACAAATCGGGGCTGGCATCAAATAAATAGGTGGTGTGATGATCATAATCGATTAAACCCAAGGAAACCACTTTACGGGTAGGATCAGGATTCAAAAACAAATCTTTACAACAGTCCTTCACGCATCCAATTTGAGGTGAACCGGCATCTTGAACATTTCCTAAAATGATCAGCTCTACTCCAACAGACACCTCTTGCGCAATGATGTTATCAGTTGCCTCAACATGATCTGGGTCTGCGTCAGTGCATCCAACAAAAAAAAACAACACGGCGATAATTGGCACAAAAAGCTTAAGTCGACTCCATTCTAGTAATCCCATTAAATTCATCTAAATTAAAGTTTAGTTTCCGAAGTGATTCAGGAATCAAAATAACTAACTTTACGTTTAAAGACGTACAAATAATGAATTTTTTTAGCCGACTCTTCAGGTCCAATCCAAAATTACAACCAATTGATCTTTCTGTTTTGGGCACGGATATGCATAGCCATTTAATACCTGGAATTGATGATGGATCCAAATCTTTGGAAGACACTATGGCCATGCTTAAAAAATTCAGTGACTTAGGCTATAAAAAAGTGATCACAACACCCCATATCATGAGCGACTATTATCGCAATACGCCGGAAATTATACGGGGTGGTTTAGCAACCGTTCGTGAAGAAATTAAAAAGCAAGGATTAGCTATCGAACTTGAAGCGGCTGCAGAATACTATTTAGATTATTCAATGCTCGATCTTATTGCATCTAATCAACTCCTAACTTTTGGTGATAATTATATCTTGGTTGAATTATCCTTTTCGCAAGAACAACCTGGGGTTAAAGAACTGCTTTTTGAACTAATTACCGAAGGGTACAAACCAATTCTAGCACATGTTGAGCGTTATCCCTATTACAATAATCAATGGAAATTAATTGACGAGTACCACGAGCGCGGCGTTCTTTTACAACTGAATATCAATTCACTCTCGGGACATTATGGACCAATGGTAAAGCGAATGGCTGAGCAATTAATTGATCGCGATTGGATCGACGTAATTGGTTCAGATTGCCACCATATGGCACACCTAGACATGATTGACGCAATGAGAAGTAATGCTCATTTGCATAAGATTGTAAACAAGACCGATTTACTGAACAAAACCCTTTGATCTTAACGGTCTCATTGTAATCTTCGTATTGTTGATATTCTTTCGATCCGCTTTCCATCTTAGTTTAAATCGCATTCCATTGTCATTAAAAACAAGGCTTGATCCACGCAACTTCCCCGTTTTAATTTGATCTAAGGCATAACCAACTGCTCGTTCTTGAAACGTAAACGAATACACCATATTCTCGAGTGGAGCAAACGCAATGAAAGCCTTTTCATACCCTGGGCCACTGTATAAAAAGCTAGCATTCCCTAAAATATCCACATGGATAGTAGATGTATTATACCCCGTTTCGGAACCGTCTTTTGTGATCCGAGTATAATTTTGAGCGAAACCTTGAAAACTGAGCGCGAGGGCTAGTACGACTAAACTTTTTTTCATAATGATTGGATTTATTGACTTAAAGTACAAAAAAATGTCACGTAACGCATTTTTCTGACACCCTATCGAAGAAAAGCGGGTCAACAGAAGAAAAACTGGTATCTTCGTTTGCTGCATAATTGTAGTAAATAGGCACCTAACTTAAAAGAAATTTAACATGTTTGGATTAGAAGATTTAATGAAAAATGTCGATTTAGGCGATATTTTGGAAAAAGTAGGATTGTCAGATAAAGACAAAAAAGAAGTAACAACACAAGCTGCAGACGCATTAAAATACCGTACGACAAAAGAAGCGGCAAGAGGGAATGAAGGCACTATGAAAAACCTGCTTTCTACAAGCGATAATAATGAAGAAGCGAATAAAGTAGCAAAAAAACTGGAAGGTGATTTGGCCTATAATTTGAAGAATAAATCAGGCATGTCGGACGGCATTATTGACCAAATTAAATCGGTTGTAATGGAAAAGGTGATGGGAAGTTTTACAGGAGCAGCTGCGAAAACAGGTGACAAAGAAGGAAATGGTTTAATGTCTATGTTAACAGATGGTGATTTGTTAAGCAAATTCAAAGATGGCGGAATCATGGATTCAATGAAAAGCAAATTGGGCGGATTTTTTAAATAAGCCAACAAATTAAAAATAAAGACGGTCAATTCTCAAGCAGGATTGGTCGTTTTTTTTTGGAGCAATATTTCACAATTAATTTTTAAGTAAAAGCGTCCTCACTAAATACGAAGTTATCGGTAACTTTAACCATTGTAAATTAAACCCTTGAAATTTGAGATGAAAGAAATGTGGAATGAACGGTATGGCGCAGAGTCATACGCCTACGGAACAGAACCGAATACCTTTTTCGCTGAAACACTTGCAAATTATAAGCTGGCAGGAAACCTATTACTACCAGCCGAAGGAGAAGGTCGCAACGCCGTGTTTGCAGCAAAAAAAGGATTGAGTGTAACTGCGTTCGATATTAGCGAAGCAGGTAAAACAAAAGCGTTAGCCTTAGCTTCTGCAAATAACGTATCAATCACCTATGAAGTGGGCGACTTTTTAAAGATGGATTTTACAACTTCCTCATTTGATTCAGGCGCTTTAATTTATGCGCATTTTCCTCCATCCCTTTTATCCATTTATCATCAACGAATTGTGGAGCTTTTAAAACCAAATGGAATACTTATTCTAGAAGGTTTTAGCACAAACAACCTCCCTTATCGTGAAGCGAATCCTAAAATTGGAGGACCAGATAAAATTGAAATGCTGTTTTCAGTTGAGAAAATCAAGAACGAATTCCCTAACCTTGAAATCCTCCAACTCGAAGAAGTTGAAGTGGAATTAAACGAAGGTCTATACCACCAAGGCAAAGGTAAAGTAATACGTTTCGTAGGTAGAAAAAAAGCTTAAGACAACATCCGATCAATTCATCATACAAAAAGACAATCCGAATTAATCTGCCGCCAAGACGATTATTTTATCTTCAGGAGCAAAGGATACCTTTTTCGATTTAAGTGGATTGAGCACAATACCATAACTCGTCTCTTTGTCGTATTGATTCGCCATTACGCGATAACCAATTGCAATTTGATTTTGTCGTTTTGCACTTTCAACAACCGTGAAAAAATCAATTTCGCTACCTGGCTTAATATAGTTAGACATAGGTTTGAGATAAATCTCAGAGCCATCCGCATCAAACATATCGTCAAATACTTGCACTAATTCTTTTGTTTCACTGACTTGAGACACCATTTGAGCAATTAATTTATCGCTCACTACAAAATCATCCGCTTTAGTAACACTGGCTAGCTCTCTATTTCGCATGTCCATAATTTCACTGACAATGCGCACATTTTGATCATTCTGATTCAATAAATCCCGCAAATGCAAGAGTGTAATCAAGGTCTGTGAGTCTGCTTCTTGCAACTCAAGTTTTGCAGTATTGCTCAGCACAATAATTTGCGTATAATCAGAGACCACCAATTGCTCCAACACTTTTCGATCCGAAGGGTCAGCCTGCATGACTTTCACCGTCAAATTATCAGAGATGGTCATACGTTTATAGTCGGCTTCAACCGTATCATGACTGGAAACAATCAAAAGTTCAGAACCTGCAGGAACATAAGCACTCATTTCTCTCACGATAGAAGGCCCTTTTCTGTTCCAACTTAAAATCAAGGTTTTCTCAATGACTGGTTTATCCTCTTCAACGAATGTGATTGCATCCTCATAAATCGTTGCACTCGGCGCATTAATAATGAGTGTATCATCATCTTCTGTCAGCGCCACTAACTTGAGCCCTTTTTCAAGGACAAAATCCATAGGAGGATTGAGCTGAATTTTACCGCCATGCAATTGCAAGCCTAAAATGGTACTGTCATTATACTTAAATAAAATATCACCAAATCGTTCGCCAACTAGTTTTGGTTCTTCAATAATATAAATTTCATCCCCATCAAAGCCTGTTATTTCCGTATAAACAATGCTCAATCCCGACTGGCGGCATGTTTGCACCATGATACGAGAGACTAAATCATCTGTAAGTAAAAGTTCAACCTCATCCTTTGCGACAATTTGTCCGAGTAAAATATTCTTTTGCTCTCTAATTTCTGCAACAATATGGAAAGGATCTTTTTTACGATCAGGATGATTGACAATGGCCAATAAGATCTTAATCATTTGTGCATCTGCATCTGGAGCCGTTTCTGAGGACAAAACAACAATACTTTTTGTTTCATTCAAATTCACAATTGACAAGTCATGAGTATCATTCGGGTCGCCACTTCTACAAATTACTTTTGTGTGACCCAGGTTTAAACATTTCTCTCGAATCTCATCCTCCATCATGGTTTTATCTTCTTGCGCCATGACAACAATTCGCGGTCGTTTTTGGTTGCTATTTGCCGTTGCTAATTCGTTTATAATCGTAAAAACCTTAGAATTCCAACCCAAAATTAGTTGGTGATCTTTCTCCACCACAAAACTTCTACCCTTTCTTAATTCTTGCAATTTTTCATCAATACCTGAACTTAAAATACCAATCAAAGTGGACAAAATAAAGATTCCGCCCAAGGTCACAACAAACATGAGAATCCTAAATCCCCAGCCGGCATCTCCTGCCACTGTTCCTGCATCCATGGCACGCATGAGGGTTTGCCACAAAGTTTCACCAACACCCATAGAGGCACCCTCTTCCGTTTCGGGTAAAATACTAAAGATTAAAACAATGGCGGTTGCAATGATAATCATCACCATGGTTAAAATCGCCAACCAAAGCATTAACGCTCCTGGGCCTCTGCTCATAGTATTATCAAATCGATAACGCAGCTTTTGTGATAATTTTATTTTAGTCATAGTTCAAAGATTAGCGGCTCTAAAATAGTATTTTTATTTTGTAAACGTTAAAAAGATGTATTACTCTGCGAATGAATAGAATATAATCTGCCAAAAACGAGTGACATGAAAAACTAACCAGCTATGTAACCTTTTAAATTTGCGCATGAAAACAATTGTTAAAGAAAGTGAAATAAAGATTCAAAAAACGTAACTTTGGTTAGTCCACTCAGAAACTAAATAAACATGAAAAAACGCTTCTTAATTGGCCTTTTGGCCGCCAATTTTATAACCATGAATGCCACTGGACAGTGCAATGAAACCTATAATTTATGTTCAAAACAATTGTCCAAAGCGGATCGCAAAGCGGGTTGGAATGTAAACCAACAATCGACAGGTATTTCGGTTGTAAAAGGTGAGGTTTATGAAATGACCGTGATGGCCTACGAAGGATTAGAATATCGTTTATCTGTTTGTACAGATATTGCAAACGGAACTGCTGCGACCTTCCAATTAGCCCAAGATGTTGTCACAACATCAACGAACGAAATTGGAGAAGTAGAACGCACGAAAGAACGCAAAATAATTTTCGACAATGCCAAAGATGACACCGACTTATATGTTTTATTTAGAAGTAATAAAACAGAAAAATTCTATATTTCCATTAATATTCCATCAAGTGGCATGAGTAAAAAAGCAAAAGATGAAGACTCCGTTTGCCTTGGCGTATTATTGGAACATAGAAAGGTTAAAAAATCAGCCTTGTAATAAGCTGTTTAAGTCCAATTGACAAGTATTAAAGTTTCTTAACTGCTACCTTGATTTGACAGGGTGGCGAAGAAGTTGGATAAAAAATTGCCCCATTCAGAAATAATCGGTCAATTAATTCAGAAATATTCCGAACGCCAAACGGTCGAGCACTTGCTAGAACTTCTTCAGTCATGCACGGAGACAAATAACCACGATAAATAAACTCAAGAATAAAATTTATAGCCACAAAAGTTATTGCAATAAAAAAAATTGCTGCTTGGGTGATTGGGTAGTCTCTTTGATGAATAGAATCAATCAAAATTTTACCAACCCCGTCCCAACTAAAGATCATCTCAGTAATGATGGCGCCTGATAGCAAACCCCCTAGCTGCATGCCAATTGCAGTGACTAATGGAAGGCTAATCAATCTCAAAATATGGACAAAGTAAATTTTTTCAACTCTAAGTCCTTTAGATCTTGCAGTCGCGATCATGGCAGTCTCTTTAAGGTCGTTAGCGCAGTCTATGGTCATGTTAGCTAGGTAACATAACAAACCCAAAGCAAGGGTTAGTGATGGTAAGACAATGGACAAATGACTATCCATACCGCTGACAGGTAACCAATTTAATT
>JALQVX010000095.1 GCA_023263555.1 Crocinitomix sp. | reverse complement strand
TACATTTTCTTGAAAATGGCAGGCTTCGCCAATTTGTATCCGACCACCATTAAAATTGCCGCTAAAGTTCCGTACGGAATCATATTGAGCACTTTTGGAATGAATAGAATACTTATAAGAATAAAAACCCCGTGAAATACCGCTGAAGCTTTTGTCCGTCCTCCAGCCTGCTGATTAGCAGAACTACGCACAATCACTTGTGTGATAGGCAATCCTCCGATCAAACCGGAAACAATATTACCCACCCCTTGTGCTTTAAGCTCTCTATTCGGTGGTGTTATGCGTTTATAAACATCCAATTTATCGGAGGCTTCGACACAAAGTAGTGTTTCCATGCTGGCCACGATAGCAATGACAAACGCAGTTATATAGACTTGCGGATTACTTAAAATACCAAAATCAGGTGTTGTAAAATTACTTAAAAAATCACCTGCTGATTTTGCGACAGGAAGGTTCACGAGATGGTCCGCACTAACAGTCAAATCAGGATAAGACATGAAGACATTGTTCAATACAATTCCCGCAATAACTGCTACTAATGGTCCAGAAAGTAAAGCTGTGATTTTGATTTTTTTGATGAAATTCATTTGCCATAAAATCAAAATCGCTAAGGACACACACGTAATGATCAGCACTCCTGGTGAAATATACTCAGTAATTCGAAACATTTCAGAGAATGTATTTTCTCCATCCATTTGAAAGAACTCTTCGTCCCCTTCGGGATCGCGGTCATCCCCAAATGCATGGGGAATTTGTTTCAAAAAAATCAGGATTCCAATACCGGCCAGCATACCGTGAATGACTGATGAGGGGAAATAATAAGCGATCGTACCAAATTTGAGGAACCCCATAATGATTTGAAGAATCCCTGCTAAAATTGTTGCCACAAGCAAGGCTTCAAAACCACCTAAATCACCAATAGCAGTGGCCACGATAAGGGCAAGTCCGGCAGCAGGACCACTCACCCCAAGCGCTGACCCACTGAATGATCCAACGACTATTCCACCAATAATACCGGCAATAATACCCGATAGAGGCGGAGCCTCAGAAGCAAGTGCAATTCCTAGACAAAGTGGAATTGCGACAAGAAAAACGACTACACTTGCGGGTAAATCGTATTTAAAATTTTTAAAAGGACTTAATTGATATTTATTCATACAAAAATTAAAAAGAAACGAAACGTTTCAAATGTCAGCGTGAAGAACCCTGCGGAAGAACTTCACATTTGCAAGAAGATTTTGAATGCTAATTTATCAGCGATTTCACTTGCTATACGCCGAATAAAAACGAATTTCAGCTTCGTTTAAAGAATAAATTAGCTGATATAAAACTCGGGAGGAGGTGTATGAACCTCAGCTATTGAACAAGCGTAAAGCAGCTTGGTAAATGGGACATAAATAGTTGTAATCGCAGATAACTTATTGGATTCAAAATAATAAAACACGCGCATTGAATGTAAAATTTCTTCTTCAATGAATCGGTTCCAACTCGACTCTCCCTCTTCTTCTTCATTCTCTTCGAGACTCTGAATGGTTATCAGTCTCTCGGCGATTTCAGGATAGAATGCGTTAATTAAAGGCTGAATAATAAAGAAATGAAAAATGAAGAGTAGTAAGAAACTTCTCAACACATGCACTCTTTTTTTTCGCTTATCTTCTTGATTTTTCATCACGCGATTGTCTTAAAGATAAGCTCCTTATAAAACTCAAGCACACGATTTTCACCTTGATGTTCATCTGTGATAGATGGAAGATATTCTCCGAAATAATTCTGCTCGATAATCCCTTCAAGAATGGTTGTCACGAGCATGCACGGAAATTTATACGTTGGTTTAACCTCAATAATAAATTCAGATAATCTTTTAACTATTCGCTTGTAGACAGCAAAATAGCCTTTCTCATTTTCGACTTCAATTGCTTTGGTATGAAATACCTTCGTTGATTCAGAAACGACAATTTTGTGAAGTAAAACTTCATTGACGTGAATAAAGGTATTATCCATAGCCGTTGGCGCAGCAATAATTGTTAATGCCTTTTCCAATTTGTCTTCGGGACTTGCAGCGTTAATCGTTCCAAAAACAATCTTGTATTCAATCCAACTCCAATACCAACAAAGCAAATAGACAAGCAATTGGTGTTTACTTCCAAAATAGCGATACACTGAACTTTCAGGAGACCCGATAGCAACACCTAATTTTTTAAAGGTAAAAGCTTCAAACCCCAATTCATCAATCAAAGTAATACTAGCAGACACGATACGCTTCCCTAAATCCGTAGACTGTGGGTCTTTTATGAAAAGCTCCTGACTTATTTTGATTTGAATCCCTAATTCGTTCATTATAATTGTACGTATATTACACAAAAGTAATAGTATTGCTATTACAATGCAAACTTTCAGTCCTAATTATTTATGAACACCCGCTAAAAGGTAAAACTATGGCACTGGATTCTGAGATATACCGAGACTTTTTTTCTTGCCTTCTGAATAAATACGCATGATGGAATAAAAGATATCCTGATTTGTTGCAAGCGGCTCAAATCCAATTTTTTCTTTGCATAAATTCACAAGCGATACATGCGCTAAATTTTCGGAGTCATAAACCAAATCTGTAACTTCAAAATCACCTTTATATCCTGCACAAATCGTTGGAAATAAATCTCCGTGAATGCGAACAAATAATTGTCCCACAGCTTGCTGGAGTGTTTCTTTTACTGTTCTCTTCATAAGTTTTGGAGTTTATTTGCTAAATATGCGTCTTCTAGTTCTGAAAAATTGAACTTTGGAATAGAGTAGTTAAAAATTTCTTCTATGCGAAGTTCAAAAAAAAAGGCGATAATTGCTAATTTATCTGCAGGTATAGTTGCTTTGGATTCAATCTGAATGTACTTCCATTTACGAAAAGTTTCAGTACTTACACCTAGTTTTTTTGGTAATTCTTGTGATGTGATTTTATACATTCGGTGAGGTAGCTGATTTAGATGATAATGGATTAAGTATTTATACTTAGGTGTTTTATTGGGTGTATTTTTTTTCATATTCTTTTAATTCTTCTTGGGTAGAAGTAGGTTAAATCACTCTGAATTCAAATATATCAATTTATTTTAAATAATATCAATTTAAAATAAATTTTATTTCTTACAATACAGATAACCCTGATTTTACACGCAATAAAAAAGATCTATTTCAAGCTATTTAAGGTTTTAATTATAATTCTCCCAATCCAAGATATAATAAAATAAATTAGTTTTTTTTAAAATTAATGCCGAGATTTCGAGATAGTGGGTAAAAAATTCGTCTTATTGGGTTGAAATTATATACTTTTGCAACCTAGATTATAATTCAGAAGTTCCCAAAAGAGTCACAAAAAAATAAAAAGATAAAGCGGCGTTTGAAAGTATAGAATCTAACAGTGCTGTTAATTGAAAAGATACACCCAATGAAAATCAATAAAGAACATATTAAATTTTTAATAAAAAAAAGAACGTTAAAACAAAAGCAGGTTGCTGAAAAGCTGAATGTAACCCAGCAGGATTTTAACAATTGGATGTTTCGTGGAATCTTTCCACACTTTAACAAACTCGAAGAATTAGCCGCTATACTTGAAACGGATGTAACCAATCTTTATTCGTTAGAAAATGTTGCTGATCCTGCTGGAAAATATTCAAATAATCACGCATCAAAAAATCAGGATATGGTTCCCCTCTTTGAAATGGAGGGGGAATTTGGTTTAGCCGCACTATGGATGAATGCTTCATTCGACGAACCAAAAGATTACTTGCATATCCCTGGCGTTAAGGCCGATCTCTTTATCACTTACTTTGGGAATGGAATGGAACCTCAACTTTCAAATGGGGATTTGATTGGTTTAAGAAAAATTGTTGATCAGAGTTTTTATAATTACGGAACGACTCATGCCATAGTTACACAAGAGCAGTTGCTGATAAAATCATTGCAGAAATCGTCTAAAAAGGATATTCTACTACTTACGAATCTCGAATATGATGAAAATATAATTGAGATTCCAACAAAAGCTATTAAGGCGCTCTATACCCTGGTGGTAGTAGTGAAACGAAACCTATTGTAAACTTAACTCTCTTTACAATCCGCAGCGACTTTAAGCACTTCTTTTAAAGATGCTTTTTTTACGTCTGCATAATTTTGATATTCTTTCGCTACTTTATCGACAGCGCAGTCACAATATGCCTCTGCCTTTTCATTACTCATTAGTTTTGACGCATTCGCTTGACAGTTCCCAATAAATTCATCTATTTGTTTGGACGTCCAGTATTTGGCGGCTGATTTGACAAACAACTTACAAGAAACAAGGCTAAACGCAGCTAGTGCAAGAATTAATATTGACTTTTTCATAGACATGTCTTAGCATCCGAAATTAAACAAAATATTGAGATAATAAGATCAAACTAGATCAAGATTATTCATGTGATAAAAATCATATGCTAAAAAAATACAACACGACGAATTTGTCCTACTTTTGTATTTAATGAACAAAGTGTATTCCATCTTTGGGGTCTTGTTTGGACTCATATTGCTCACGAGTGTTGTTTGGCAATCTGTTGTCATTGTTCATTTTTATGTAAATCAAGCTGAAATAGAAGAAAACTACTGTATTAATAAGGACAAACCCGAATTAAACTGTCACGGTCAGTGTCACCTCAACCAAATACTCCAACAAAATGAGGACACAAAAGTTGAAGAAAAAAGCACGAATACTTCACCCCGATTTGGCTTAGTCATACTTCAATTTAAATCAAATTTTGCTAACATCACTTTAGCTCACCTCAGAAAAACGCCTTCTATTTTTCATCAGATACATGAAAAAACGAGCGATTACTACTCATCCTTTTTAGATCCGCCCGAATTAATTTAAGTCGTTTGCAAGCGCAAACCAGTAGGATTAAATTAATGATCATAAAACAGACCAATGAAAAAGATTTTAGTGGGCCTAATGCTCACAATCTCTATGGTCAGTTATGCCTGTGATAATTGCAATATTTATTTAAACCTTTCCCCGAATGATTACCGAAATTCAATCGGTATTTATATGCGTCAACGTCAACATTATGGAACGTATGACCTCTTTGGAGAAATGATTGCTACACGACATACTGGACATGGGAACGATTTGGCCTTTTGGGGCCATGATGTATACGAAACGTATCAAACGTATGAATTAAGAGGTACTTATTATCTGCGCAATAAATGGAATTTTACCGCGGTTATACCCTATGTTCAAAACACACAAAAAATAGGAGATGTTAATCGATACACATTGGCGGGATTGGGAGACCCTACGTTAATGACTTCCTACCAATTAATCAACACAAAAAAGGACACGGGTAAAGTCGTATTTAGCAATCGTCTAACTGCCGGAATTGGCGTAAAATTCCCCGTAGGTAAAACAGATCTAAGCTGTGAAAATGGAATTCCTAATTTGGATTTGCAACCAGGCACAGGAGCTTGGGATCTCATGTCCTTTGCTACTTACACCTTCAAATACAAGTTTGTAGGCATGAATTTGATTGCCAATTTCAGGAGAAACGGAAGAGATGTAAACCTATATCGCTATGGATTCACGACCAATGCGACCGCAAATCTTTTTTTCGACTGGACGATTAAATCATCAACCTTAAGACTGATTGGTGGAGCATATATCGAAAATGCAAAGATGGATGCAACCTATAGTGATTATTATCAAAACGAACAAGAACATGATGATACAGGCGGAACAGTTGTTTTTGCCAATAGCGGTCTTCAATTCTTCACTGCTTCCTTCGCTATTTTTGGTGAATACCAGTATGCATTTTCAAGCCAATTAAATGGCTATACACAATTATTAACATCAAATAAAATTAATCTAGGGATAACCTATAACTTTTAAAACATTCAAATATGAAATTTTCAAATAAATTATTCGTTCTATTAGCAATTGCTACTTTATCATTCGGAACAACGTCTTGTAAGAAAGATAAAGAAGATCCGACTATTACTGTAAACGAGCCCGAACAACATACCCATTTTAATTGGGGAGATGAAGTTCACATTGAAGCAACATTTGCAGATGATAGAGGCTTAAAAAATTATACCGTAATGATTGGAAATGAAGCGGGAACAATGGATAATGTGATTAACTTTATGAAAGCGGGGACAACGTCTGAATTGACGTATGATTTCCATGAGCATTTTATCGTTCCTACAGATGCTCCAATGATGGCATGGGTTCACTTTACGGTAATAGATGCTGAAGATAAAACAACAACCTTGAAGTGGATGATCCATTTCGATATGTAAAAACAAAAAAGCAGGATGAGTCGCTACGATTCGTCCTGCTTTATAAAAAAAATGAACATGAAAAAAATAAAATATAGTGTAATCCTTCTCTTTTCAATACTCAGTTTATCTGCTTGTAAGAAAAATGGAGAAACGAATAATGCAGACTTAACGATCAGCTTCCAAAATCAAGTTGATGGAGCGAATTTTGGGCTTAATGTCCCTTATCGCAACGCGAGCAATGTTGATATTCAATACGAAACTTTTCAATTTTATTTGTCTGACATCATGATTGTGAATGCAAATGATGAAGCTAGACTCGTCAGTGAAATTGAGCTCTTTAAATTTGATGCGACAGGATATTCTTCTATCGACTTTCGCGTTCCTTTCGGAGATTATAAATCTATTTCCTTTGGAATTGGAGTGAAGAAAGAATTGAATGAAGCTGATCCATCAACCTATAATGAGGAAGGGAATCCACTGAATATTACAGAAAACACCTATTGGGGGTGGGCAAGTATGTATCGCTTTATAATGAGTGAAGGTAGATACGACGGTGATTTGGATGGAACATACGAAGGAACATTCGCCTACCACACAGGAAGAGAAGCTAGTTATCGCACCTACTCCGTTTCACACGATTTTGAAGTCAATAAAAAAGGTGATAATTCATTAGCGTTTACCATTAACCTATACGAACTTCTTGATCATCTGGGGAATGAAGTGGATGTTTTGACTGAGCCTTATTACCATGGGGGAACAGAAAATGAATATATTTCAACACGGATAAGTGACAATATGGTTGGTGCCATCCAAGTCGTCAACTAATTGTTGAAGGAGGTTATAACTCGCTATTATGGGAGAATTTTTAATCGATTTTATTGGGGAAGTAATTATAGATTTAATAATATGGCCTATTCTTAAATTTCTTGTAATTGGTCCAGGTTCTCTTATTTGTAGCATGGCAAGTTTCTTTTCGAAGTCACCAAAGACCATTGATTATTTTTACAACCAAAAAAAGGGATTAAGTTTTGCCACAACGGCTGCACTTGTCGTCCTCGTATTTATTCTTGTTTAAAATCGCTTTAATTCTGAGAATTAAAATCCAAGAATGGGCTTTAATTTCTCGTTGTTCTTCGTCGATTTCCATGCGAAATTTCATACGTTTGGTCATTAATCCACAACGAACTATGAATGTGGGTATTAATTAAATTTAGATTCGAAAATGAGCTTTTCAATTTTCAAAAAGAAATCAATAGAAAATACGTCGACTAATTTACCCCATGATGACTATTTTAATCGTTTAATTGAGAAAGAATACAAACGTGTCACAGATGCGGGGCATACTTATCTTGATTTTACAGGAGGCAATCTTTATCCGAAAAGTCAATTAGACAAACATTTTGAGATGCTCAACTCAAATGTCTTGGGTAATCCTCATTCCACGAATCCAACCTCTCGCCTGGCAACAGAGTTAGTAGAAGCAAGCCGTGAAAAAGTGCTCTCTTATTTTAACGCAGATGACTATTTCTGTGTTTTTACTCAAAACGCTTCGGGAGCTCTAAAAATCGTTGGGGAATGTTATCCCTTTAATGCGAATAGTTATTTTGTTTTGTTGGCTGACAATCACAATTCGGTAAATGGTATTCGCGAGTTTTCTTCGCACAAGGGAGGAACGTTTGAATATTGTCCAACACAATATGAAGACCTGAGAATCAATGAAAATCAACTGAACGGTCTTTTGTCAGGTAAAGAAGAATATAAAAATAAATTATTTGCCTTTCCTGCGCAATCAAATGTTTCAGGTGTAAAACACGACTTAGGCTGGATTAAAAAAGCCCAGGAAAAAGGATGGGATGTGCTATTGGATGCTGCCGCTTATGTTCCAACTTCAAAACTTGATTTATCGCTTGTGAAACCTGATTTCGTATCGGTTTCATTTTATAAAATATTTGGTTATCCAACTGGAATCGGATGTTTACTCGTTCGGAAAGATAAATTTGATAAACTCGTAAAACCTTGGTTTTCAGGGGGAACAGTGACGCTTGTTTCAGTTCAAGCTAGCCACCATTTTTTGGCAAAAAATCACGAACGGTACGAAGACGGAACCTTAAACTACCTTGATATTCCGGCTATAAAAACTGGATTAGAATACATAGAGGCTATCGGAATTGAAAGAATTAACGAACGTGTTACAAGTCTCATTAATAACCTTTGCGAACGCTTGCTCGAAATCAAGCACAGCAATGGTCAACCGCTTGTTCGTATCTTTGGACCGAGCGACCGTAAAAATGTCGGTAGCACCTTGATCATGAATTTCTTTGATCCGAACGGAAATCCGTATGCATTTGAAGAAATTGAGAAATTAGCCAACGAACGTATGATTTCCATTCGCTCAGGTTGTTTCTGCAATCCAGGAATTGATGAAATTAATAATTGCCTTTCAACACACGAATTAGCTACCTATTTTTCCAGTCGTGAAAACGGGAATTATTACGATATGATTGAGTACTTAAAAAAAATGAGAGGAGCAACCCGCGTTTCGGTTGGTATTGCAACGCGAAGTGAGGATTTAAATACATTTGTAGACTTCGCCAAATCTTTGTTGAACAAATAAGAAAGTGACTTCATTCTAACCTTGGCTATGCCTGAACAATTTAAAATAGAAGAAGGTAAAACCTACGAATATGTTGTTCACGGATCAGTGCTGATTCTCCTTGGATTTATCCTTTTCTCAGTACATTGGATTTTTACGATATTCGTTGTAATTCTCGGTATTGGAATGTTCCTTATCAAAACAGGTGTAGAGATAAATTATGAAACTAAAAGCATCCGAAAATACACTGTCTTTTTAGGTTTAAAAGTGGGTACTTGGTATAATTTAAACAATTATCAAGCAGCTGAATTGCGTTATAATTCACAACGAATAGGAGCCCAAAAAGTTTATTGGTCCAGTTATTTCTCACCTAAACCACGTTCGACAGACACCTATGATCTATTGCTGATTGACAAGCAAGGAAAACCCTTACTTTTAAATCCTTTTCTGAAATTTTCAATAGGTAACAAAACCTTAGAAGCACTGAAAAAAATCAAAGGTTTAGCGAATAGAAATTTTGCTGCAGAGCGGTTGGCGAATCAGAAAAAATGACCTCAAAAATGACACTCACACGCGGCGAAGAAATCAATACGTTGATTCTATCGCTTCTTAAGAATTAAAATTTAGCTTTTTTTCTTTGACTAAACTTGATTTTTCCAGATCTTCGAGCGTATCAATATCATTCAATTCTTCAAGTAATGATAAACTATGACGGTTGGTTTCGATTTCATCTTTCGTCAGCTTTAACAATTCAGCAGTACTCCACGGTTTATTCTCAAAAACATACAATCCTTTATCTCCATTGAGACCGACAAGATAATAACCTCCATCCTCAGCAGGTCCGAAAACAAAATCGTGGCTTTCAAGTTCTTCAAAGGCATTTTCAATACGTTCAGCAGTAAGATCGGGTAAATCGGCACCAATGCCTATTATTTCAGTATAACCTGCTTTAAACCCAGCCTCGAACGCATTTGACATACGTGCTCCTATATCTTTCCCTTCTTGAACAAATTTTGGTACATTTCCCCACGCCGATTCATCAATTTCATTTGAAAAATAGATATGAATATCAACGCTACTTACTTTTTGAGTTTCCGTTTCAGTGAGATGAAATAATTGTTCGTAAACTTTGTACGCCGCTTCTGGACCGATTGATTTAGCTAAACGCGTTTTTACCAAACCAAACAACTTGTTTTTTGCAAATACGAGGAGTAATTTTTCAGGCATCAATAACGCGCTTTACCGTTTGTTAACCATACACCCCATTTCTTAGAATAGACGTGTACTTCTTCTGTTTGTTGATTATTGTGGTAAACAGGAAAACCTTTATTTTTCCAGTAAATAATTCCCCCGTATAAGTTGTAAACATTAGAATATCCCGCTTTAATCAATTTCTCACCAATAGTCTCGCTTCTCGCACCAATCGTACAATACACTACAATGAGGTCTGATTTTTTAAACGTATCTACTCGGTTCTTATTAAAAAGCAAAAAACCTACGTTGACAGCACCTTTCAAGGCAGAAATTTCATATTCAGACGATTCACGGGCGTCTAACAAGTGAATTTTTTCTCCATTCATTAGGCGTTTATACAAGGCCGCAGGCTGCATCAATGGCACAGAATACGTATAATATTCCTTTAGCATTTGATCGTAAGCCACCGAATCCGATTGGGCGCGAAGACCTCCTATCGAAATCAAAAAAGCTATAAAAAATAGAGACCGCATCCTTCTTAAACTAATGCGCCTTGACAACTCGAACCTTCACCAGCCGTGCAACCAAAACAATGTTGATTAAAAACAATTGAACGTTTTGACAACTCATCCGCATCAAAATCCATTATATTTCTTGAGGCTTTTACCGCCACCGGCAATTTCAAAATTTGATTGAAATCACAATCAAATAAATTTCCATTCCAATCTACCGACAAGGTATTTGTGCACATAACCTCCGTTGCGGCGTATGGATTAAAACTATTCGCTAGCAATTCAATATACGACTCCGTTTTACCATTTGCTTCTAAATACTCCAAAAATCGGCTAACAGGAAGATTTGTAATGGTGTACAAATTATGAAAATCAATATTAAAACGATCACCTAATTCACGTTTATAATCATCCTCCAATTTCGCCTGACTGGGAGCAATTGAGGCACCACCTGGATTATAAACCAAATGCAGCGGCAAATCTTTTTGACGTCCGTAACCCAATTCATTCAGAATTTTCAGCGCTTGGATTGAGCGATTAAATGTTCCGTCTCCTCGTTGCGCATCCGTATTCTCTTCTGTATAGCATGGCAAAGAAGAAACGATAGTCACTTTATGTTTTGCCAAAAACTCAGGATACGTTTTAAATTTTCCTTCTACTAAAATTGTCAAGTTGCTTCTTACAATTGTTTCTACATTCCTTTTCGCTAATTCTTCAATTAGCCATTGAAAATCAGGATTCATTTCTGGAGCACCTCCGGTCAAATCAACCGTTTTAATAGTTGGTGTTGCATCAATCACCTCCAAACACTTTTGCAAAATATGTTTTGGCGTAATTTCCTTTCGTCTGGGGGACGAGTCAACATGGCAATGCGTACACTCCATATTACACATATACCCCACATTAATTTGAAGGATCTCTAATCCTTTTGGATTAAGAGGGAAGGCTCCTATGGCTTTCATTTTACTCACGAAAGATGTTCCCGTTTGAGCAGAATGGTTTAAAAGATCTAATTGCGAATTAATGCTTAGACGTGGTTGCACAATTGTTTTACTCATTTAATGACCAATTATAAGGTAAGTATTCTACTTTCGCTCCGGCTTCAATCTGAACCGTTGAATATTTATTGAGGTATTGAATTAATGTATGTTCTGCCGTTACGAAATCTGAAGCATACCATTCAAAAAGTTGTGAAATTTTAATCTTCTTCGCAGTAATAATATTATGTTTTGCGTCGTTGATATAGGCCTTCGTCAACTTCTCCATTTGTCCATTCACATTGCTTCCTGTATACGCATGATTCCAAATTTTTGGACAAGAATAAGAAGCACAGTTGATCGCAAAGTGAATTCTAGGATCCCCCATCTTTCTTAAAATATCATTTTCTACTTGACCTAAAGTATAAGTTTTGTCTCCCAGTTTCACCAATTTCGTAGACCAGATATCTTTGCCACTAAATGAGATATCCTTCACCGAAGCGACAGGATACTTAGTCAATACGAATTTTAAGGTATAAGCATTATAAGCATTAATATAATACGCTTTCTTATCATTTTTTGACCAATCGCTTGCAGGGGCATGCGCTTTTAATTCGAGTAGATATGTATCAAGAGTATCCATCTTAATTTTCATTCCCTTATAATTGACCTTCCCTGTTGAAGAGACAAATTCATTCAATAATCGATCTAGAATTGAATGATCAGGTTGAGACGATCCGAAAGATAAAAACGAAAGTCCAAGACATGTAATGAAGAGTAAATTTTTCATAAGATACATTTTACGTTAAGTTGGTCGGGCTTTTAAGTAACCCCTTACAATTTATTTAGTTTTTTTTGTTGATCTAAATAATACAAGAACTATTCCAATTAACAAAAATGCGAGTAAAAAGGTTAAAATCCAACTTTTAACAATGAAGATTGAAACCAAAAGTGTAGGTAAAAAAAAGAGTATGAGCAAATGATATTTTCCTTGATGTTGTTTCATTGTACCGAATTAAAAATTAAACACATCATTCGGTGTAATGCACATATGAAGAGGTACATCTCCTTCATGTAGATCAAAAACCTGATCGATTGGTTCGAAATAACTCAGTCCTATAAATTTACAATTCGGCTTACACTGTTTTAAAAATTGATCGTAAAATCCTTTGCCATACCCTACTCTATACCCTTTTTTGTCAATAGCAAGGAGCGGAACGAGGACATAATCAAAAAGATTGGGTTCCACTTCTGTTCCGTATATTGGTTCAGGAATCCCCCATTCTGACACTTGAATTTGCTCTTTATTTTCAAATAGTATATGTACTAATTTATCGGGACCTTTGACCACGGGAAGATAAAAATCCGTTGAAGGAAGTGAGAGGAGGAATGGCCAGGTATTAATTTCGTAAAAACGTTGAATAGGCAAAAAGATACTCACTTTTTTGTCCTCAAGATTAAATTGGTTGCAGGTCCGATTAAACAACTGAAGAGATGCGATTTCTCTTTGCTCATTCGTTAATTGCTGACGTTTCTGCTTGTAAATTTGTCTGATTTCCTGCTTGTTCATGCTTCGTTAAAAGTCCTAAAGATAAAGTTAAGCCAAAAATCAACATGGCGATTGCGACGATTCGATTTAGTGTGACAAGTTTAATTTTTTTAAGGAAATATTTACCCGTAATTGCTCCAGCTAAGGCAGCTAATAATGAAACCAAAATCCATACCCATTGCTCGCTTATTAATGTATAATCGAGGTTGAAGGCATACACCGTCGCTCTTGAAATATCTATGACCAATGCGACTAAAATTCCCGTCGCAATAAATACTTCTTTGGATAAATTATATCGAATTAAAAAAGCTGTCCTCAAAGCCCCTTGATGTCCCGATAGCCCTCCAAAAAAGCCGCTTATTGCTCCTCCAAACCACAAACTTTTTTTTGAAAAGGCTAATCCCCAACGCGGAATTAATTCGATCAATGCAAAGCCGATTAAAATGAGTCCGAAGATTAAATTTAACATAGAAATTTCACGTATAGCTTCTCCAAGGTGGTAACTTAATAGAGTGAAGTTCTCAATCTTATCCACTAATAAAGCCCCAAGAATAGCGGCGGGAATAGCCGCAAGACCGAAAGGAAGTGCCATTTTCCAGTCAATGCTGCGTTTCATCAATATGAATTTAAAGACATTATTCAAGAAATGAACAATGGTAGTCGCCGCTATGGCTAAAGGCAAATCTTTGAAGAGCAGAAAGAAAAAGGGTGTAAGCATAGTACCCAACCCAAAACCACAAAAAAAAGTCAACCAACTTGCCCCAAAAGAGACCAGCACAAGTAGCAGTATTTCCATAGCTAAAAGGGATTGAAATTAGAGCGAAAAGACTTATCTTGCCTAAACTACATGCCAGGAATGATCCCTTTGGCAGCTTGAGCCATTTCCATTTCTTTGGTTCGATACGATTGCTCCAAAGCGCGGTTGGCAGCAAGAATAATTAATTGTTTCAATTCTTCTCCCTGTAAGTCACTTCTTAATTGCATATACGTGATCACCCCATTCCCATTGACTTCAACGCGAACGGCGCCTTCTTTTGCCTCACCGATTAATTTAATATGATTCAATTTCTCCTTGGCTTCTTCTGCTTTCGCTTGCATTTCTTGCATCTTCTTCATCATACCATTTCCAAACATATCTTCTGTATTGCGTTAAATTATTCTTGGCAAAAATAAAGAACAAAAGTAGATCAAGTGCTATCTTTGCGTTTAAAATAATTGAAGAAATGACGCTACAACAACAAATTGAAAACGCCTGGGAAAATCGTTCACTTTTAGAAACTGCAGAAACACGTGCAGCTATTGATAGCGTCATTGCTGATTTAGATGCGGGTAAACTCCGCGTGGCAGAACCCCTTGCAGATGGTTCTTGGCAAGTAAATGAGTGGGTTAAGAAGGCGGTTGTTCTTTATTTCCCCATTCGCAAAATGGAAACAATTGAAGTGGGCCCCTTCGAATTTCACGATAAAATGGCGCTTAAAAAGGATTATGCTTCTCAAGGCGTTCGTGTTGTTCCTCATGCAATTGCACGTTATGGTGCTTTCTTGGCTAAAGGGGTGATTATGATGCCTTCTTATGTGAATATTGGTGCTTTTGTGGATGAAGGAACAATGGTGGATACATGGGCTACGGTAGGTTCTTGTGCGCAAATTGGAAAACATGTTCACCTGAGTGGTGGCGTTGGAATTGGTGGTGTTTTAGAACCATTACAAGCTGCTCCAGTGATTATTGAAGACAATGCTTTTATTGGTTCACGTTGTATCGTTGTGGAAGGCGTTCGTGTTGGGAGAGAAGCTGTATTAGGTGCGAATGTGGTTTTAACAATGTCTACTAAAATCATTGATGTTACGGGAGATGTACCCGTTGAAACCAAAGGTTATGTTCCTGAGCGAAGCGTTGTTATTCCTGGATCATATACCAAACAATTTCCAGCAGGCGAATTTCAAGTGCCT
>JALQVX010000350.1 GCA_023263555.1 Crocinitomix sp. | reverse complement strand
TAATAACTTGAAGAGTGCTATTGCTAAAGATTCTAGTTACAAAGCGAAAGCTGCAAAAGACAGAGAATTTATTAAATTCTTTGAAAATGCATCTTTCAAGAATGTAGCCATGTAATTCAAAGCAACATAAAATTAAAAAGCCCTGTTCTTCATTGAGCTGGGCTTTTTTGTTTGTGTATAATTAGATGTGATAATGGATTACATCTTGCTGCAGCGATAAAGACTGAATGCTAATAAGACAATTGAAAAGAGGAGACTAAACACGATTCGTAAAGGGTTGGATTCTTTTTTAAGTAGTTCTTGGGCTTCGGCTAGGGAATGCTTTTCTTGTTCGTGTTCATGTGTAAGTCGAAGGCGTTCAGCTTCATCCCCAGAAAATTTGTCACAGGTAATTTCAAAGTCGGCATATTCATTGGTGTATTGACAGACAATACCGCGTTTTAAATCCATTTTACGGAACTCACATACTTTGCAATAACAGAGTCTTTCTTCTCTTTCCATAGTTCATATTATTTTGAATTGAAAAGTTAAGATAATACAATTTATCCACCACCGATAGAAACGGCAGCTCTTGAGGTTGAAAACCGAAAGACTATAGTGGATAGCGGGACCCCAATTTTAATTGGGGAGGTGGTCAAGAAATCAATAAATTAAATGCGACTCTGATAGGTATAGAGGTCAAAATAGCGCCCTTCTTTCGCAATCAACTCATCATGCTTACCTTGTTCTGCGATTTGACCTTTTTCAATGACTAAAATTTGATCAGCTTTGCGAATGGTACTCAAACGGTGAGCAATCACGAACGTTGTTCTTCCTTTCATCAATTTGGCCAAACTTTTTTGAATAAAGGCTTCGCTTTCATTATCGAGGTTAGAGGTGGCTTCATCTAAAATGATGATTTTAGGATCTGCTAATACAGCGCGCGCAATAGCTATTCGTTGGCGTTGACCACCTGAAAGTTTTACTCCACGCTCTCCAATTACCGTATCTAATCCCAGTTCAAACCCATCTGTGAATTCGTTAACATAAGCGGCCTGAACGGCTGCAAGCAATTGTTCTTCACTCGCATTTGGTCGTGGAAAGAGAATGTTTTCGCGAATCGTTCCTTCAAACAAAAAATCATCCTGTAAAACAACACCCAAGAATTGGCGGTAACTGTTGAGATCAATTTTGGAAAGATCTTGTCCGTCTATTAACACGCGTCCCGAATCAGGTTGCATAAAACTTGATGCTAAACCTGCAATGGTCGATTTACCCGAACCAGATGTACCTACAAGTGCTGTTACAGAACCTAAAGGAGCGTCAAATGAGATATTGTGAACCACCTCTTTATCTTCTTCATATGAAAAGGAAACATTGTCAAATTTGACATTTCCAATGACATTTTCAAGTTTATTTGTGCGTACAGTTAAATCATTTTCTGGATCCATATCCAACAATTCTTCAGTACGATCCAAGCCCGCAAAAGCCTCGGTTAATTGACTCCCGATATTACTCATTTGCACAATCGGGGCGACCATAAAGCCTAACAAGACAGTGAACGTTACAAAATCACCGGCCGTCATATTTTGTGGTGTTTCAATCATATAATAAGCACCAATACCCATAATAGCGGTGGAGGCCAAACCAAGTAAAAAGGTGGAAGAACTTGTAATAACCGCGGTAGATGTTAAACTTTTTTTCACATTGTCAAAAAGGCGAAATGCACCTTCATTGAAAATTTTGTTTTCTTGCTCTTCTGCATTGAAACCTTTGATAACACGAATTCCATTTAAGCTTTCTGTTAATCTTCCAGTTACTTCGGCGTTGATTTTACCTCTATTTCTAAAAATCGGGCGAATATAGCCGAATGCTTTTAGGGCAATAAGACCGAAAATAATAACAGGTACAAGAACAAAGAGCGTCATTTTTCCGTTTATTTCGACTAAGAAAAAGATGGATCCGATAGCTGTTAAAGTTCCTCCAATTAATTGAACGAGTCCTGTACCAACGAGATTTCTAACCCCTTCGACATCCGTCATGATTCTAGAAACAAGAGCGCCAGATTTAGTATTATCGAAATAACTAATAGGTAAAGAAAGCACCTTTTTCTGAACCTTTACCCGCAGTTGAGCAATCAATCGCTGTGCCTCAACACTCAATAAGCGTGTGAGTAGGAAAGAAAAGAGTGCTTGGATTGCCAATGCAGAAATAACAAAAATAAGTAGCACTTTAAGTTTAGCATAATCCCCTTCAGGAACGATTTCATCCAAAAGAATTTTGGTTTGTAAAGGAAGTACGAATCCTGCCGCACGGCTGATAAGAATCATGGCTAATCCTACGAATAAGATTTTTTTTCTTGGCCAAATGAATTCTCTAAAAGCATTTCTAAGCGACGCTTTTTTCTCTTTTTTTTCGGTTGATTTATCTTTCATATACAGGAGCAAAGGTAGGAAGAATAATTAATCAGGTGTTTAAACACAGAATAGAAATTAATCGGATGATTCAAAGAAGTTGGTTATCTTTAAATTCTAAATCGAATTCATGATCACCGTAGAAAGAGCGCTTGAAATTTTAAAAACCGAAACGTCCCCTTTGAGGGGTGAATGGAAAGCAGTAGCTGCTTCAAGAGGAAGGGTTTTAGCCGAATCGATTTTGTCTCCAATTGATATGCCTTCATTTAACCAATCGGCTATGGATGGTTATGCACTTAACGCTGTTGAGGGTAAGGACAATTATTCAGTAATTAACGAAGTAGCAGCAGGGTCGGATGAAGAGCCAGAACTGCAACCGGGTGAAGCCGTTCGCGTTTTTACAGGTGCCATGGTGCCCGCTACAGCAAATGTGGTGGTGCAGCAAGAATGGGTTGAGCGGTCTGGGAATGTAATTCGATTAACACATGAAATACAATTGGGTCAACATATTCGCCTGCAAGGGGGACAAATCAAAACGGGAGAGTTGGCACTTGAAGCAGGAGTTGTTTTAAATCCTGCAGCAATTGGTTTTTTGGCAGGGCTGGGAATTACCCAGGCACATGTTATTAAAGAACCAAAAATCAGTTTAATTACAACGGGAAATGAATTAATTGAACCGGGAAATGAATTGAATCGCGGGCAGATTTATGAGAGTAATTCGGCCATGCTTTGCGCCGCACTGGAAGCGTACCATTTTAATGCGCATACGGTTGCGAAGGTGAGGGATGATTATGCATTGACGAAAAAGGCCATTGAAACTGAATTGGAAAAAGCAGACTTAGTGATTTTGACAGGAGGTATTTCGGTAGGTGATTATGATTTTGTAGGTAAGGCCCTAGGTGAAATTGGCGTGCGAGAATTGTTTTATAAAGTTAATCAGAAACCAGGTAAACCCTTGTATTTTGGAACGTTAGGAGATAAAATAGTTGCCGCTTTACCCGGTAATCCAGCAGCAGCATTAACCTGTTTTTATCGGTATGTATTGCCCGTTCTGAATCAAATGGCTGGGAAAGGGTTTACAGGCTTAGAAGAAATAGAATTGCCAATCCGCGAAGCTTATTTCAAAAAAGGAGAACGCGCTGAGTTTTTAAAAGCTAAAATCAAGGCGGGTTGCGTTTCACAATTAGGCAGTCAGAGTTCAGCCATGTTAAATTCTTTCGCACAAGCCAATGCATTGATTTATATTCCGGCTGATCGAGGACAGATCAATAAAGATGAACGTGTACAGGTCTTGAAATTCTAAGATGAATCAGCACACAGCAATCATATTGGCAGGAGGGAAAAGCACTCGCATGGGGGAGGATAAAGGGCTGATGCTTTATCAAGGAAAACCTATGATGGAGCATGTGATTGATGCTGTTTTACCCTTAACAAATCGGATCTTAATCAGTTCAAACTCGGATGCGTATAAGCAATTTAATTATCCGATTTTTACAGACAAAATACTGGATAAGGGCCCTTTAGGCGGAATCGTTACGGCACTTGCCCATTCGCAATCGGAGATCAATTGGATCCTATCCTGTGATTCACCGTTGATAACGACAGCAATGCTTCAAATTTTAATTGACCAACTCGGAGAGTATGATGCTGTCGTTCCTCAAACCGGTGAAAAAATTCATCCTTTGATAGCTGTTTATCGCAAATCTATTTTGAATCGATTAGAAGAACACGTAGCTTTGAATCGATTAAGAATGAGGGATGTTTTGGACGGTTTGAATGTGAATTATTTTAATGTTTCGTCAAAAGATCACGTTTATTTTAGGAATTTTAATTCGAAGGCAGATTTATGAAGCTAAAGCTCATTTATTTAGGAAAGATAAAGGAACTGACGACAGTTTCATCTGAGCACTTAGAATTTGAGGAAGGTATTAGCGTTCAAGAATTGATTGATCAATTGACGGTTTCCTATCCACACTTAGCTTTTGAGTCCTTTCAAATTTCTGTAAATAGGAATTTGGTTGAATTCAGTTATATATTAACCGAAGACGCGGATGTCGCGCTATTACCTCCATTTGCTGGTGGATAAGATGTTGAGTCAAGAAGAAAATAAAAGATATAACCGGCATTTGATTTTAGATCAGGTGGGGCAAGTTGGGCAGGAAAAATTGAAGGCGGCAAAAGTGCTGGTGGTTGGTGCAGGCGGATTAGGATGTCCCGTTTTGCAATACTTAACTGCGGCGGGAGTTGGCACGATAGGAATTATTGATTTTGATACCGTGGCACTTTCAAATTTGCAAAGGCAGATACTTTTCACGACCGCAGATATTGGGAAGAATAAGGCGGAGGTTGCGGCAGACCGCTTAAGGCAAGTCAATCCCCATGTTGATTTTCAAGTCTATATGGAGCGTTTGTCATCCACGAATGCCTTGCGAATTTTTGCCAATTTTGATCTGATTGTAGATGGCACGGATAATTTTTCAAGCCGTTACTTGATTAATGATGCGTGTGTATTAACCAATAAGCCTCTGGTTTTTGGATCGATTTATTCCTTTGAAGGACAGGTTTCGGTATTTAATTATCAAGATGGTCCGTCCTATCGGTGTCTCTTTCCAGTGCCACCAAAACCAGGATCGGTTAAAAATTGTTCCGAAATTGGTGTATTAGGTGTTTTGCCAGGAATAATTGGTACACAGCAAGCGAATGAAGCGTTGAAAATTATTTTGGCGATAGGAGAACCCCTTTCGGGTAAACTATTGATTTATGATGCCCTAAATACCACTAGCATGGTTATAACTGTTCAACGTTCGGCGAATGAAATCGAAAAAGTAATAGAGCGGAGAGCTGATTTTGAGGGCTATGATTATGATTTGTTTTGTGGAATTGAATCTACTCAGGAGTTGAATCAAATTAGCCTGCAGGTGTTTAAATCAATGCTAGAAGATGAGTCAGTGCGAATAATTGATTTGAGGGAAGAATGGGAGGAACCGCACTTAGAAGGAAAAAATATTGAGCGGATTACCATGTCAGAAATTCGTATTAAAAAAGAGCGTTTTCGAACGGATAAGCAATTGGTACTGATCTGTCAAACAGGTTCGCGATCGGCAAATGTGCGTCAATTATTAGCACTAGAAGGAATAAATGGAATTATTGAATTAAAAGGAGGAATGGAACATTATGAGTGAGAAAAAAACACCAAAAAAAGTATTTGTGGATGGGGCAATCTCGCCAGAAAAAATAGCAACGTCAATTGCGCATCATCAGGTAAAAACGAATATTGGCGCGCATGATATTTTTTTAGGACAGGTGCGTGCAGATGAAATAGAGGGCAAAAAAGTAGTGGCTATCGATTATTCGGCCTATGAAGAGATGGCAGAAGAAAAATTTCACGAAATTCGTGAAGCAGCTTTTGAAAAATTTGACCTGACGTGCATGCATATTTATCACAGCAGGGGAATTGTAAAAGCAGGTGAAATTTGTCTTTTCGTTTTCACCTCCTCAAAACACCGCGCTATGGCCATGGACGCCTGTCGTTTTTTAGTGGAAGAAATTAAAGCGAATGTTCCTATTTTTGGAAAAGAGCTCTTTGAAGATGAAACGCATCAGTGGAAGGTGAACTTGTAGGAGTGCAAAGTACAAAGTATAAAGTACAGAGTATAGAGTACAAAGTATAGAGTACAAAGTACAGCGTATTTTGGACAGAGCTTGCTAGACCAATCACCAATCACAATTGACTAATGACCGAAAAAAAATGGTAAACATTACTGAAAAAACGAATACGCTTCGAATTGCAATAGCGCAGGCCATTGTAAAGGTGAGTAAGCAAGAAACAATCGACGCAATCAACAACCGAACCGTGCCGAAAGGAGATGTGTTTGAAATGTCGAAAGCGGCTGGATTGTTGGGTGTGAAAAAAACGCCCGATTTATTACCTGATTGTCATCCATTGCCAATTGAATTTACTGCTGTGTGTTATCGCATTGAAGACTTGTCTATTTATGTTGAAATGGAGGTGCATACGATTTATAAAACAGGGGTAGAGGTCGAGGCTATGCATGGTGTTAGTGTGATTGCATTAAACATGTATGATATGCTAAAACCGATCGATAAAGGGATAGAAATCTCAACGATTAAATTGCTTGAAAAGAAAGGTGGTAAATCTGATTTCAAAGATAAATTCCTTGATCGAAAAGATTTAAAGGCGGCTGTAATTGTTTGTTCGGACACCATTTCAGCAGGTCAAAAAGAAGATAAAGCCGGCAAAGCCATTATAGAAAAGCTCGAAAAAAGTCAAGTTGTAATTGGTGCTTACGACATCATTCCTGATGATAAAGAAATTATTCAAGCTAAACTGAACGACTATCATGCGCAAGGTTATAACCTCATTATTTATACAGGCGGAACGGGTCTTTCGGTCAGAGATGTAACACCCGAATCGATTGAACCTTTATTGGATCGTCGCATTCCTGGAATTGAAGAAGCCATTCGTTCGTATGGACAAAATCGCATGCCTTATGCTATGCTTTCTAGAAGTGTGGTTGGGGTAAAAGGAGGAACATTAGTCATGGCTTTACCAGGTTCTACTAAAGGGGCAAAAGAAAGTATGGATGCCGTTTTTCCGCAAGTTCTGCATGTCTTTGGAATTTTAAAAGGGGAGCAGCATTAAATATAGACGTTAGACCGCTTCGCTGTAAGACGAAAGACGGACAAAAGATCAAAGACAAAAGATCAAAGACAGAAGACAGAAGATCAAAGTGTTATGTCCTGAAATAGGTAGACAGATTAATAACTTAAATCTTATCCTGTAGCTTTAAAATAAACCTCTGCTGGCACCATCAACTGTAAGGACCAATGTGGTCTTAAATAATTGTAAGATTTTACTGCCTGTTTAACGGCTAATTTAGCATTTTCGAAGTTACGAAACCTACTATCTAATCCAAATTGTTGTTTTAATATTCCATTAACTCTTTCTGCAATTGCATTATCGTAGCAATTACCGTCTTGCGTCATACTGATTTTCACCTTGTGTCTTTTCAATTCTTTGGTGTATTTATGCGAGCAATATTGACTTCCTCTGTCAGAATGATGAATTTCTGGCTTAGCTACTTTCAATGCGTTTTTCAGCGCTGTATAGGTGCCCTTGAGGGCCAAAGAATCAGACAAATGATATCCCACTATCATTCGGCTATTTACATCTGTAATCAAGGATAGATAGGCAAAATTATTGTTTACTCTGACATAAGTTATGTCGCTTACCCAAAGTTGATTGTTGCGCCTCACGCTTATTGATTTAACTAGGTTGCCATATTTTTTGAATGGATGATTACTATTGGTTGTTATTGCATATTTCCGTTTTCTTTTTATCAATAAATTATGCTCACGAAGTAAGTCAAAAAGACGATCTCTTCCAAGACAGGTGTGTCCGGATCTTAGCAACGTTTTTCGTAAAAGATAATGCAGTTTCTTTCCCCCGATAACAGGTAAATCTTGTCTTATTTTTAAGACTTGGTTTATTACACCAGCATCATTGAACTCCTTTCTTTTCGACATTTTTAATGCTTTATAGTAAGATGAGCGAGCATAGCCTAATGTCTTGCAGCTCAATCTTATATTCACTCCCTTTACCTGATTTATTTGGACAACTTTCCGCCAAGCTTTTTTTTTAATTCGTCAACAGTTAAGCCTTGTTCCTGGGCAAATACTTCCAAAAAACTTTCTTGAGTAATCACTTTAACTGTTTGATCAGCAAGTACTTCCTTCAGTCGTTTGTTTTCAGCTTCAAGTTCCTTGAGTCTGTCTCTTTCTTTTTTTGATTCCACGCGTATAATTTTATTTTCTGATGAACGAGAACCATACTTCAAAAGCCAATTATTTAAAGTTGCTCCGCCCTTTATACCATATTTACGTTTTATGGCACTTTTTGTTAGACCCGAGTTTTCATATTCTCGAACTAATTCCATTTTGAATGATTCACTGTAACGAACGATTGTTGTTTTATACATATACACTTATTTAGTGTCTACTTTTTTTCAGGACGTGACACGTTTTGATAGGTTGGGG
>JALQVX010000023.1 GCA_023263555.1 Crocinitomix sp. | reverse complement strand
AATGAGTTAGCATTTGATCAAACAAAAGATGAAAAGGCAAATTATACAGCACTTGAAAATCCGATTCACATTGAAAAAAATGAATTGGGGGTTAATTTCATCTATCCATCTGAAATGAATGCAGAAAAAGGAGGTAAAATAGCGTTTTATCGACCAGACCAGAAGAAATACGACTGTGAATTTGAAATTCAAATGAGTGAAGATCATATTCAACGTTTGGCCTATTCTAATTTTCGTGACGGTTATTATGACGTTTCGATTCGTTGGACTGACGCAAATGACAAAACCTATATTTTCGAATCGAATATTTCATTTTAAATGATCTGGTCGGCCTTTATATTGGGTTTCTTAGGCAGTTGGCATTGCATTGGGATGTGCGGACCAATTGCGCTGATGGTACCTGGTGCTAGGGGCAAAAACAGAATCTTTTCGATCCTTCTTTATCACGGCGGGAAAATTCTAGCTTATGTTGCTATTGGCTCAATGCTTGGATTAGTATCCGCCTTTATTACCTCTTTTAAAATACAAGCCATCATTACGATTGCTACAGGTATGATCATTGCACTTTTAGCGTTCATTCCTGCTATATTAAATTACGTCGAACGCAAAGGTTATCAGTTTTTCAGTCCTCTAATTCAGATTAAAAACCAATTAGCAAAGGCGTTAAATAAAAACAAAATCGAATATGGATTCTATATCGGTTTCCTCAACGGTTTTATTCCTTGCGGCATGGTTTATGTTGCTGCTATAGGATCTTTAGCTCAACCTTCATTAGTGGACGGCATGATCTTTATGGCCTTTTTTGGAATCGGTACAATGCCCTTTATGAGTGCACTTATTTTTGCCTCGAGTTATTTTCAAAATCGCTTTAGAAAAATAGCTATTCCCCTTCGTACTTTTGCCTTTTTCGCTGTTGGTTTCTTTATGATTTGGCGCGGTATTGCTGATTATAACACAGCTTTACATCCACCTCGTTTAGGAGAGCAATTTATGATTTGCGAGTAAACCTTGTCTTCATCTGTTTGCAGAAGGCAAACCCTAAACACATTCATCAGTCACCCTTTAAAATGAGGTAAAGAAGGATTAATCCAATCTAACACGAGATTCCCTCAAGCAACTTCACCTTTAACTAAGAGAAAGAAGTAGACATTGAGTTAAAAAGCGCTATCCCCTATTTAATTTTCTTCCCTTCACATTCGTCATGAGGGTTACGAAAAGTACAACACTGATTGAACTGAGTGGCATAAGAACAGCAGCAATAAGCGGCGTTAATGCACCTGAAACAGCAAAAATTAACCCAACTGTATTGTAAAGGAGCGAGAAAACATAACTCAACTTCACGGTATTTTTACTGGCATTGGCAAACGTGATTAAACGATTCAGGTCCGTCAATTTTGCTCCTGCAACAATCGCATCAGAAGCTGGACTAAAGGCGTAAATATCATCTACAACCGAAATACCGACATGACTTTGTTTGAGTGCTCCAGCATCATTCAATCCGTCACCTAACATCATCACCTTCTCTCCTTTTGCTTGCAAATCTGCAATATAATTCAATTTATCCAGCGGTTTTTGGTTGAAATTAAATTGAGTGCCCGAAGGCGTTAGTTCGGCTAGCGCAGTCAACTCAGCATCATTATCTCCTGATAAAATATGGATCGACTTAGCGCGCCCAAGCTCCTCAAACATATTTTTCAATCCTTCACGATAAGCATTTGAAAACACAAAAGATCCTAAAAAATCATCTCCTTTTGAAACGTATACACGCGAACGATTATCACTTGCTTCTACTCCAACAAAGACAGCACTCCCTACCTTCCATTCCGCACCATTCAATGTTGCAGAAATTCCTTTGCCTGGCTCTTCAAGAATAGCATCTACCTTTATTTTTGGCTGATCTTTTAAATAATTAGCAATCGCTCGACTGAGGGGGTGTGCCGAATTTTCAACGCATGCTTTGATCCCTTCTTCATCTTCTGGTCTCAAGGCATTTCCCTCCCAACGCACACTGCCTTCGCTATTCACAGTCAACGTTCCTGTTTTATCAAATACAAAAGCAGTGATTTCAGTTAGCGGTTCAATGATACGTGTTGAGCGCAAATAAAACCCATTTCTTCCAAAAATACGGAGGGCATTTCCGTATGTGAATGGAACGGACAGGGCGATAGCGCATGGACACGCCACAATGAGGACTGACGTAATCACAAAAACAGATTGAGATGGATCTATAAAATACCAAATCAAACCACTGATGAGGCCAACAGAAATAATGAAATAGGTAAAGTACCTGCTAATGGTGTCAGAAAGCGATACCGACTCTTTCTCCTTGTCAAAAACGGGATTATTCCACAATTGCGTGAGGTAACTATTCTCAACATCCTTTAATACTTCAACAAGAATATTCGTTCCTTCCTGTCTTCCTCCAGCGTATAACTTATCCCCTTCTTTCTTACCAATTAAAGCCGATTCACCTGTAACAAAACTATAATCTACGCGACCTTTCCCTTTGATCAAGATTGCATCTGTCGGAATTAACTCATTATTTCTAATCAATAATCGATCGCCTACTTTGACCTTCTTTAATGCCGTTATCTCTTCTTTACCATCCACTATTTTGGTCACGGAGATTGGAAAATACGATTCATAATCCCGTTCAAAATTAATGGCTGTATAGGTCTGATGTTGAAACCATTTTCCGATCAATAAAAAAAAGATCAACCCTGCAAAGGAATCCATATAGCCAGCTCCAACTTGAAAAAGAATTTCATAAAGTGAACGCAGGTAAAGCGCCAAAATCCCGAGAGAAATGGGAACATCAATATTTATGTTCTTCGATTTAAGAGCTTTATAGGCAGAGATCAAATAATCCTTTGCTCCAAAAATGAGAACAGGTATGGATAGAATCAAATTCAAGCTACTAAATAAAAGTTGGAAATTTGCATCAGCATGACTTAATCCCAGGTACTCTGGAAAACTCAACAACATGATATTTCCAAAACAAAAACCAGCAATTCCTATTTGGATAATTAATTTTCGATTTACACCATCCTTTTTTGTTTTTCCATCATCTTCCAAGGTAATTTTAGGAGGATAACCAATCGTTGAGCAAAGTTCAGCCAATTCTCCCAAACTCATGATAGCTGTATCAAAGGTAATAACGACCTCTTTTTTAACAAAATCAACCTGACTTTGTAAAATTCCCTTTTTGAGTTGATGCAACCGTTCGAGCAACCAAAGGCATGAACTACAGTGAATTTGCGGGAGAAAAAATTTAACTTTTTTGACGGTACCTTCTTCGAAGAAAACAAGCTTCGATTCAAACTCTTCTAAATCGAGGTAATTATACTGTCCTTTTGATTCGGAACTTGGTCTTATTCCTGCCTTATCGTCTAAAGCATAATACGTTCCCATCTCATTCCCACTCAAAATTTCGTATACCGTTTTACAACCGGTACAGCAAAAAACATGGTTGTCAAATTCCAATTTTTCAACACATTGATCACCACAATGAAAACAAGTACTCATCTATTCTTTTTTCTAGATACAAATGTCCTATTTTCTTTCTATTTTTATCCTGACATTGATCACGAAATAAATAAAATTGAAACTAACTAATCCACTCGCAGCTGACCCCATATATCGAATTTTATTTGAATCGATAGCAGAAGGGTATATCCTTGTAAATAAATCAGGAGAGATAATATTGGCGAATCCTCGGACTTGTGAGCTATTTGGATATAATGAAGGTGATGTTATTGGATTGAAAGTTGAGGATCTTATTCCGCAAGCTATCCGATCCCGTCATGTTGGTCTGAGAACTGATTTTCATCAGTCACCAAAAAAAAGATCAATGGGAGCAGGAATGAATTTGAAAGCCTGCCGAAAAGATGGAACTGAATTTTACGTCGAAATTAGTCTTAACCATATTTCCCTTTCCGGTGAAACCTATATTTCAGCATTGATCACAGATGTGTCGGCTCGCGTTGAACAAGAACAAGAAATCAGAGAACTAAATTCCGATCTTGAAGAAAAAGTAAAAAAACGGACAAAGGAGGTGCGCGAAAGTCAAGAACTCTACAGTGCAATTGCGCGGAACTTTCCAAATGGAACGATCAATGTTTTTGACCGAAAACTCAATTACGTTTTTGTGGAAGGAAAGGAACTCTTCCAAATGGGTATTTCAAGCGAAAAATTGATTGGCACCAATTATTTAGAGCGTCTTTCTGAAGAAATACGACCTAAAATAAAGGATGCTTTATTAAGGGTTTTTACAGGGGGAATAGAAGATTTTGAAATAGCATATCGCGATCAATATTACCGCATAAACGCCGTTCCACTGTCTTATGAAGGTGAGGAAATCAATCAAATATTAGTCGTCGAGAAAAACATTACAACTCAAATTCAATTTTTGGCGCAGCAAGAAGCTGCACTTGAAAAAGAGCGGAATCTGAATGAGATGAAATCGCGATTCGTATCTATGGCTTCGCATGAATTTAGAACCCCGCTTAGCACCATCCTTTCATCCACTTCATTGATAGAAAAGTACATTGAACGGGATATGTATGATAAGACAACCAAACATACAGAGCGAATTAAAAACTCGGTGCACGGTTTAACTGAAATACTGAACGATTTCTTATCTGTTGACAAATTAGAAACACAAATAACACCAGTCAAAATTCAAGAATTTGATTACCTGCAATTTTCTATAGATATCGTCGAAGAAATGACCGCTATTTCGAAGAAAGGACAGGTTCTTGAACGATCGCTTTCGGCGAATAATAATCTTGTTTTATCCGATCAGGGTATCATCAAGAACATTCTCTATAACCTCATATCAAATGCCATAAAATATTCTCCGGAACATTCATCTATTCATTACAAAACTACCATTACCACTACAGCTCTTAAGATTTCCATTGAAGATCATGGAATTGGCATTCCAAAAGAAGACCACGACCAACTTTTTAAACGGTTCTTTCGAGCAAAAAATGCAACAAATATTAAAGGAACGGGGTTAGGGCTAAATATTGTCTTGAAATATCTAGAAATGTTGAACGGAAGTATGAATTTTGAAAGTGAAGAAGATAAAGGTTCGACCTTTACCATAACTATACCTATTAATTGTTAAACCAAAGGAAACCAATGGCGATAAAAATTGCACTGATAGAAGACAATCAAGAAATGCGTGAAAATATCGAGGAAATACTCGAACTCGCAAATTACGAAGTAGTGACAGCTGAGAATGGTAAAAAGGGCGTCTCATTGATCAAACAAGAACTTCCCGATTTAATTTTATGCGACATCATGATGCCCGAACTGGATGGTTATGGTGTGCTATATATGGTTGGAAAAGATCCTAAAACGGCTGCGATCCCATTTATCTTTCTCACGGCAAAGTCGGAGCAAGACGATTTCAGAAAAGGCATGAATTTAGGAGCTGATGATTATTTAACGAAACCTTTTGACGATACGCAATTGCTCAATGCGATTGAGCGACGCTTAAAACGAATTGAACAATTTTCAGGTGACTTTGATCGGAGTGAACAAGGGTTAAATTCTTTCCTTGACCAAGTTGATGGCGTGGAGGAACTAACGAAAGAGCGGCGGGTAAAAAAATATGCTAAGAAGGACAACCTCTATTTCGAAGATGACTACCCTAACTATCTGTACTTCGTAATTTCAGGAAAAATCAAAACCTATAAAATGAACGCTGACGGAAAAGATTTCGTAACAGGATTATTTTCAAAAGGAGATTTTTTTGGATTTACAGAAATGATTAAAGGGATTAACTATACCACTTCTGCAGCTGCATTTGAAAACTGTGAAGTAGCGCTCATTCGAAGAGAGGATTTCTTAAAAATGCTTTACACTTCGCGCGAGGTTTCAGAAAAATTCATTCAAATGCTCGTTGGATCAGTAACCGAGAAACAAGAAGAACTGCTGAACTTAGCTTATGACTCGGTAAGAAAACGTGTTGCAGACTCGCTTCTAAAATTAAGTGAAAAATACAAAGAAGAGGGCGGTCAACAATTTAGCATCTCCATTTCGAGAGATGATTTAGCGGCCATTGTCGGCACTGCAACTGAATCTGTTATTCGAACCTTGTCTGAGTTTAAATCAGACGGTTATATTTCGATAAAAGGTTCTTCTATTACGATTTTACAGCCTGAAAAATTAAAGAACTTTATGTTCTAACAAAAAAAAGCCACTACTCAGAGTCGTGGCTTTTTAAATGTCTTATGACGTCGAAATAATTAAACTGAAGACTAATTATCTTCCAGTACAAGTATTGGTAAAATTTCATGATTAACAAGTTCTTTAGTCAAGCTTTTGTGAAAAAATCGTTTGAAAAAGCTTGTGTGTTTAGCCACCATAATAAGCATGTCTGCATGATTTGATTCGCAAAAATCCATGACAGCTTTGCTAATATTTGAGTTCCGAACGATAGAATAATCGTCAATTGAATCCAGCTTTTCTAATTCATTTAAAAGCAGTGTTTCTTCTTCTGAAAGTGGATCATTATCTGCTTTTACAGTTGCGCCCGAGATCTTTACATTAAATTTCTGCTTTAACGCCCCCATGATATCTACCACATTTGATTTTGTAGAATTCGCAAGGTCACTAGCCAAAACAACTTGATTCATTTGCTTAAACTTAGCAGCAAGAGGAACAGCAAGTACAGGTTTTTTAACGCCTCTCATAATTGCAGTAGTAACACTTCCAATTAAAAACTCATCCAATTTGGACCTTCCTTTACTCCCAACAACAACAAGGTCCGCCTCAATTAATTCCATCAGATCATTGATGACATCAGGTGCATTTCCCGTTTTACTGATCAATTCAATATCAAGATCTTCACCCTCAAAATAAGCTCTTAATTCAAGCTCCTCATTTTTCAAATTTTCAAGTGACTCTTGATGCGCAATTTGCTCAATATTAATTAAAGTTGCAGCAGTTGAACGAACTTCAACAGTATTAATTAATAGATAATTTGCTGAGGCTCCGAAAGCATCAATTGCGTACTTACATGCGTTTCTCGAGTAGTCCGAAAAATCAGTCATTAAATAAATTGTATTAAATTCCATACTCTTATTGGTATCGTTAACAACAGTGGTAAATTCAGGAGCTCCAGCAATTTTTATATCATTCATTCTCATCCTATTAGGTTGATTGCGATAATAATTATGTCGGCTAAAATTGCAGCCACACTAGAATAAACAATCGCCTTTATAGGCGCAACGGCCAACATCATTGATAAAGATAACATGGTTGAAAAAGCCAAGACTATCAGTGCAAACAATTGCGTTAACGCACCTGTACCGACAGCAATTCCGCCCAAACAACCAACGACTAAAATCAAAACAACCATTAATCCAAAGCGTTGCTGTTCTAATTTTTCTACTGATAAGAATTTTAAACCAAATAAATTCGTTTTTGCTTCTTTACTTCCGTTTGAGTGAAGTGAAATTGATTCTGACATAATTTAAAGATTAAGTTATAGCCACAAATGTATAGTGATCTTGATCAGATCGAAATGACAGTCATTAGTCAAGAATATGACAATCGTCAGGAATTGATTTTAGCTATTTTGCGGAAAGTAAGATTGATGCGTGGAGCAGTCACTTTTGCAGTCGGTGGCAAACGGTGCAACCAATGCGCTTGCGTTTCGCCCTTCATGATAAGCAAACTTCCATGTTCGAGTTGGAGCGAAACAAGCTCTTTCTTTTTCTTATGCTTAAAGGAAAATTTTCGCTCGGCCCCAAAACTTAAAGAAGCTATTGCACCATTTTTAACCAATTCTCTTTCTCCATCACTATGCCAAGCCATCCCTTCTTTTCCTGTATGATAAAGATTAAGCAGACACGAATTGAATGACTCTCCGGAGATTTTTTCAATTTGCTCTTTTAAGCGTTGCAAATCTTCTGTCCAAGGTAGCGCAAATTTTGTGGTGCCCGAATAGCGATAGGGAAAAGCCTCATCTCCATACCATGCCACTTTTCGAGCGGTAATTATTTTTTTTCCAAAAATTACTGCTTCATCATTTCGCCATTCTATTGTTTCTAAAAATGAAGTATAATAATCATCCGCCACTTTAGGATTAACAACTGGCCCATAATAATAAACTTGTCCTTCATAGGGAAGTTTATTTTCGAGTGGATTATATGGAAACAATTTCACACGACTAAATTAACTAAGAATAGTGACAAATAAAAAATAAATCAATTATTGTACATTTTACAATATCGTTTCGTATATTGCGAATCAACAAGCTTACAGATCAATGCGTTTTTTATATAAATTATACTGTACTCTCTTTTTGCTTTTGTCCTCTACCTGGTCCTTTAACCAAGTAGAAAAAGTAGAAATTGTGTCCGAAAATGGGCAATGGAACCTTAAAGTTAAAGGCAATAATTTTTATGTCAAAGGTGCTGGTGGCATTAAAGAAATGGATAAAGTGGTTGCTTGTGGCGGAAATACGATTCGTACATGGGGAATTGAAAATGCGCAAGAAGTATTAGACGAGGCGCATAAGAAAGGACTTAAAGTGATGCTCGGTTTTTGGATTCAGCATGAGCGTCATGGTTTCGATTATAATGATGAAGGGAAGATACAACAGCAGCTTGAAAATTGCAGACGAGCCGTACAAAAATACAAAGACCATCCTGCATTGCTCATGTGGGGACTTGGAAATGAATACGAATTGGAATATTCGAATACTAAAGTTTGGAAGGCCGTAAACGACATTGCAAAAATGGTTCACGAGGAAGATAAAAATCACCCAACGTGCACTGTAACGGCTGGAACAAATGCTGAAAAATTGGAATTCGTTATGAACGTGTTAACTGAAATTGATATCTATGGGATCAATACATACGGTGATATTGGTAACGTTGCAAGTGTTTTAGAAAAAGGTAAATTCAAAGGTCCGTACATGATAACAGAATGGGGACCCAATGGACATTGGGAGTCACCTAAAACCAAGTGGGGTGCTTCTATCGAACAAACGAGTACCGAAAAAGCAGCGGTATACTTAAGCAGGTATCAAAAATACATTGCCGGACAGCCCCAACAATGTATTGGATCGTTCGCCTTCTTATGGGGCCAAAAACAAGAATACACAAGTACTTGGTATGGTCTATTTACAGATGCAGGTGTACCAACCGAAGCCATTGATGTCTTGGAATATTGTTGGTCAGGGTCCTACCCCACCAATCGTGCACCATCCGTAGATTCAATTCATTTTGAAGGTGCAACCCCGCCAAAAAACATCATTGTAAATCCAGGAATCATATATACCCTACAACTTTTTGCTAGTGATAAAAATCAAGATAAACTCCATTTCAAATGGGAACTATACCAAGAGAGTACCGACCTAAAGTCTGGCGGTGATGCAGAAGAGAAACCCCCAATGATACAGGGCAAAATAAAAGGAGCAACACAATCAATGATCAGGTTAAAAGCACCCGTAACAGAAGGTCGCTATCGTCTTTTCGTATTTGTTGATGATGCTGAAAAAATGGCTTATCTCAACCTCCCCTTTTATGTTCAAAATGATCCTTCGATTGTTTCTGGAAAAATTCGTTTGCAACCTCAAACCTTAAAATCATTTGATGAAGACGACAATTAAAGTTGGACTAATCCTATGCTGTCTAATGGGTTTTAGCTCCTATTCACAGCTCTATTCAGACACCAGCATGTTCAGTCCTCAGAATGGTGGACTTTACCCTAAACAAGCGACCAAAGCCCTTGGCTCACTATCTATTTCGGGGTATTATAGAACAATCGGAAACTATTCGAGTATGCGAGAACAGTATCCTGAGTTTGGAACGATTCAAAATCGACTTTTTATTGGGGATGACAGTAATATTCCTCAGTTAAGCTTAAACATATCAGGCCGCCCATCTAAAAACACATCCTTTTCGACCGACCTTTTCTTATGGACGCCTTTGACAGGCAATGATCAAGATTTTGTAAAAGGCTTATTATTGGGGGTTAATTTAACGGGAACACATTCAACACGTTACGGAACTTTTTCAGTCAAAACGGGTGGTATTCATTGGTACCGACTTAGTTCATTTACATTTGCCGCAAATACAGGTTATAATCGATTCAGCCTATTCGAACGGAATCCATGGGATCCCATGTCACCCACCCCCATTCAACGGTATTCTAAATTCTACACTGAAGGAGCTTTGACACAAGATGAGCGTTGGGGACAGCAAGCATTTCATGGCTTCATCATGGATGGTATGCGTTTACCCAAAGAATTTTCGTTTGCGTTTATGCACGGAAAATCACAATTTAACGGCGGAAGTTTACCACGTCCAAATAATATGACCGCAGGACAAATTAAAAAAGAATTCGGCACGAAGAGTTTTGTGAGTTTAAATGGAATCACAAGCAGAACCTACACCGACAGTCTCGCACGTTTGCAATTAGGTTTCAATCTACTCACCAGTGAATTTTCAATTGACTTAAAAAAACTAACGATAGCTGGTGAAATTGGAACAGGAAATTATTTCAGTCCAACCGCTACGGGCAATTGGGGTGAAGCCATTGACGTGCGCATTCAACTCTCAGAAGAATTGACCCATTTCCCTCTTGAAATTCGCTACTTCCAAATTAGTCCAAACGTTATCAATAATAACGGTATTTTTTGGAATTCTTCGATAGCCGAATACAATGAAAACGTTAACGTCAATCAAAACACGACTGATCAAACGGTGCTTAATCCATTTGCAAGTTCACTTGTTTCGATCGGGCAAATGACCAATAATCGAAGAGGAATCATCCTCAATTCGGACATGCAATTTGGGAAACACAAAGTAACAATCGGTTATAGTGCTGCGCAAGAAATACTAGCCTTGTCTGACCAAATTACATATGGACATCCAGCCAACAATCTTGCCCTTTCCCGTTTTTGGAGATGGGGATTCCCTCCTGGAGTTGGAGCTTATGATAATTTGAGTAAAATATACAGAGGCGTTTATGAAACTGTAAATATTACGGACTCAACAGCGGCTAAAGGATTTAATTCTGTTGAAGTGAGCTATAAGTATGGAACAAAAATTAGAGGTCATCAGTTCTTGCTATTCTATTTGGGAGGATACCATAGCATACAGGATAAAACCTCTGCTTTGCCCGTCTATTCTCAAAAAGCTTATCTACAAAGTTATAACCATCAAGTCGAGTTTTATTATTCATTGACGCCTCATATTGTGGTATCAAATTATTTCGGACTCGATCGCATCAAAGCGAATACACAAACTGAATTAGATGTTGTTTCTGGTAAACCGAGGGATCAGCAAGGCATGAGTTATGCCATTGGATTGGATCTTCAACTATCCAAAAACGTAGGCTTATACTTGCGCCAACGTTGGATGAAATATGAAGATTTCAATTTCTCACTCGACCGTTATCAAGGAATGGAGTCAACCGTTGAACTTAAAATTATCTTTTAACCATGAACAGTAAATTAGTATTAATCGCGGCGTTGATTTGCATCTCTTCGTACGGACAAGAAGGTAAAAAAGTCCAATTTGTCGGTGGTGCTCGATCCTTGGTTTCGCATTCCAATTTCACATCTGAAAATGATACAGTGACCGCTCCTAAATCGACAGGAGGTTATGCCCTTATCGATCTTGGCGTAAAGATTAATCCAAATGCCAATACAGAAATCCTGGGAATGGTTCGAATCAAAAATGAATTCGGTGGCTTTTGGGGAGGCGGCGTGAGCTTTGACGTTCGTCAATTGTACGTGAAAGGTGTGGCCGGTAATGCGGTAAGATATCAATTCGGAAATATCGATTATAAATTATCCCCTTACACTTTTTACAATCACAATCCCGATTTATTGGTTCCTTCTTTTGGGACGAATCGAATTAAAGAGGACGTTCTGAATTACGAATCCTTTTATAGTAGCAATACCTGGCGACAACAAGGCGCTGCGATCAACTTTGGTCTGCAATTTCCTAAAGTAATAGATGACATTACGTTTAACGGTTTCCTTACGCGTTTAAATCCAACCAATTTAGGTGCGATTCTAGAACGACTGTACGGCGGTGGAAATATGGTGATTAAAAAGAATGACTTCTTCTCGTTAGGACTAAATCACGTGAGCATTTTTGACTTGCAAGGTACAGGAACCAACGAAGACGCCTATAGAAATCATGTTAACACCGTAACCTATGATG
>JALQVX010000345.1 GCA_023263555.1 Crocinitomix sp. | reverse complement strand
CGGTTCATGCTTCTTTAGGAAACATAAGATTAATGGTGTTGATTATTGGAGTAGGAACTCTCTTCAGTTTGGCGGTATTTAGAGTAACAAACTGGTATTACAACACTGATCATGATAGAAAAATACAAGTGAGTGCAGCAGCGATTGCATCACTCTATGGATTATTTTTTGTTTTATCAATGGACTGAACAGTATCAAAATAGGTTTTAATATGCTTGTAGCGTAAAATCGAAGCATTCGTTTTCCACTCCCGCACATTGACCTCATTTTCAAGAATGAATTGATCCTTTTCGGCTTGATCATCTGTTAAATTAGGTTCAGTAATGGCTAAAAAAGCTTTGTATTTACTGGCTTCATTCGTCAACTGGGAATAAGTGTCTAAAATCGCTTCTTGATCTTCTTGAATATAAGTTGTCTTCCGCGGTTTAACAACGATTTCTTCCTCAAAAAGTGTAATTAATTCTGCAAAACCTGTCCCTTTTTTCGCTGAAATTTTTACGATAGGAATGTCAACCGCTTTCCGCAAAGCATCTATGTCAACAAAGATTCCTCGTCTCGCCGCCAAATCAACCATATTAACCGCCAAAATGAGTGGAATATTAAGGTCTCTAATTTGCTCGTACAGGAAAAGGTTCCGTTTTAAATTTAGGGCCGAAACAATTAAAACGATTTTATCCGGATAATCTTCCGCTTCAGAATTTAGCAAATACTTGACCACCAATTCCTCATCTTTAGAATTGGGATAGAGGCCATTAATCCCGGGCAGATCAACAATTTCAATTTTTTTCCCGTCCGCTTTGAGGTAACCTTTCTTTTTATCCACCGTCACACCAGGATAATTACCCGTGCGTTGATTTAAGCCACATAGTTTATTAAAAAGAGTCGTTTTACCAAGGTTAGGATTACCAACCAGCGCTATTTTAAGGGATTCATTCGGCTTCATTCAACCATAATGAAA
This sequence comes from Crocinitomix sp., assembly GCA_023263555.1. Taxonomy (GTDB): domain Bacteria; phylum Bacteroidota; class Bacteroidia; order Flavobacteriales_D; family Crocinitomicaceae; genus Crocinitomix. The sequence continues at coordinate 4,653 of JALQVX010000345.1, read as the reverse complement.
GCCGCTTCACTTCTGCGAAGCGCAATTCGGTTATTGTCGATCTGAATAAAAATTGGTCCTTTAAAGGGAGCTTTATTCAAAATAGAAAACTGAACGCCAGGCAGAATGCCGTATTCGAACAGTTTAGCCGCAATATGGTTATCCAACACCTGTTTAATGACGCCTATTTGCTTTATCTTAAAATCGGACAATCGGATTTCCATTTTCGTTTATTTAGAACAAATATAAATAATTTGCTTCTGTTAAGAGAAGGTTAAGAGAAGAGAAATAACATTGTTCATTCAAAATACCACAAAAGGGGTATAGATTCAATTTTTAGAAGTCACTTATTCTTGCTCAGACTCAGCAATTGTGTCTTCGGCTTCACTTTGCTCTTCACTCTTTTGTTCCAATAATTCACGAATATGGTCTAATTCACTTTGCTCGATATGTGTTTCATCATACGCCTCATAAGTTCTCAACCACAATCTAACACTATACGTTCCCGACCCTGAAGTCTCAATTGATTCTGGTGGTGTATCGTTGAAAAAATGATCGATTGTGGCGTCCTCTGAACGAAGCACATTTCCCGCACCTATAAATTCATCCTCTTGATAGCCATAGCCATAAATCACGTGCTCAAGCATCAAGTCTTCGTCCGAATCATTGATCAACGTAAATTGAGCCATTTGTGATTTAATTTTAATCGCATCTCCATTCGACATGGTATATTCTCCACCACCATAACAGACATATTTCGCCACTTCTTGCTGACCTGTAATCACGTATACATTGGATGGCGATACAAAGAGATAAACGCATGGAACAAGTCCGACAAAAAAGCCAATCGTTCCGCCTGCAACAGGTTTTTTCTTCATTTTTTTCCAAAGTAAAACGAAGAGGACGATTATCAATAACCACACTATGAACGGAAATGCTTTTCCTATGGTATAATTTAAGAGCATAACTATTTAATTTTTAGTTGACTCAAAGATAGATTTTAACTTTGTAATTTGACGATTCTTATCAAAAAACTAGACGTGTGCTTTCGGAAAATTCAGTAATTTAAGACCGGTAAAAACATATTATCTTTTAAAATTCGAGGATGAAACATGAGTGGATTAAACTAAACGATTGGAAAAAAGTTCACTTCCCAACTGTTTGCCCTTTTTCAGGACTTGAAGCAAAAGAAAAAAAGACTATTACGTCTATGATGCTTCCGTTTTTTGGATCATTATGCGCATTTTACGACTTCTGAGATACATTGTCCTTTATGTTCCGTTTAGCAAAGAAGGACTGAAAGAAATGAAGAAACAACGCCTAAAAGCCATCCTGAAAGGCCTTCTAATTGGAAGTGTCTTCGCGATTGCCGGACTTGTGATTGGCGTTTATGTTGCCGTTGAAGGTGACACGAAACAAATTAAAGACTTAGGAATCATAATAGGTGGTTGCACTTTCGTTTTTAGTTTAATTTTAGGTCCGGTTATACTAGATTATCGCCTTCAACGAAGAATTTCACCCTTAGAATTTCAGAAAAAGGGGCAAGAATTATGGGTAAAAATCAGGAATGAAGAGTATAAAAAACGTTTTCTTATTTTGAATGATTTTATGGAGATTCGTAAAACGACGGAACAAGATGAACAGATTTTGGATCGATAAAAAATGAGGCAACTTTTAAATTAAAACTAATCTTATGCTAAAAAAACTAGATTATTTCCTATGGATCTTAACCTTACTCGTGTATGGATTTTTGGTCGGTGCGTATTTCTCATTGGGAACGAATGGCTTTACGTCTTATGATTATGAAATGAAATTCGTGACGGGAGGATTGGCCATGCAAATTATGTTAGGCTTGTGTTCGTATTTAATTTTTCGCTACTTTAAGAAAAATGGACATGAAAAACCATTGCGACCGGCGCTGATCACAGCAACGATTCTCTTGTTGTTTTTTACTGGAATCACTGCGTTCTATTACAATGATGTGAAAGAAAAACGGCAACAACAAATCTTGATGGATGCGATTGAAGAGGATCTTTATCGGTAGATGACTTTTAGGATTAGGTTCAAAAGTTGGGGTTCCTGTTCAGCCAAGGCGAAAAAAAAATCCCGATCAACTTTCGCCTAATCAAAAAAAAATCTTATATTATAAGAGTGAAGAATTACCTGCAGTAGATAGTCCTTTACTCATCACAGTAGTAGATTTATCAGGAAGGCTAATTTACCAAAAAGAATTGGGTGGCATTAATGGCACGGATAGACTTAACGCAGTAGAAATCTGGGACACACACTTAATCGGTGAAGGGGTTTATTTAATTACAATTACTGATGCTTTAGACGGAGATAGTTACGGAACACAACGGGTAGTTATTCAACACTAATCGTTAATTAAAGATTGAAAACCAACGGATACACGTTATGTTACGTGTATCCGTTTAGCTTGAAGTAAACTATTTATAATTTCAAGCGTACTTATATTATAAGGTGAAACAATTTATTTCCATATTATTTTTACAGCTACTTTGTTGGTTTCATTGTTATGGACAACCAACTATTAATGAGCGTTATGTTGTCAATGATGCTGTCTATTCTATTTTCGGAAGTGTTATTGTCACAGATAGTTGCTATTATGTTGCGGGTATACAAACCTCTCCTATAGGTCTGAATAATTTTGGCAGCTCTCTTATCAGGATGAATTTTGACGGTACAATTGATGATTTTAATGAAATTGCCAATGATACCTTAGCGATTGGATTTTATGGATTTAGCCCAATGTTTAAAACATTGGATGGCAATTTTGCCCAATTGGCGCTAGCTAAAGAAACGGATTTCCCCTATACGTATCTTTTTGTCAAAATGACCCCCCAAGGGGATACCTTGTTGACTAAATACTATCCACAATTTTTTCTGGAAGATGCAAATAATGGTAAAAACCCATCTACATTAATTCAAAACAGTGACAGTTCCTATTTCGGATTAATTCATATACAAAATGATACTAATTTTTTAGGAGGTGTCACATTGTTTAGATTAGATAAAAACGGTGAGTTATTGTATAGAAAGAATTTTTATGGTATTTCACTTGGTTCATATAACACATTACGTTCTGCCTCAATGGTTCGATATTCTGACACAACGTTGGTCATAGGTTGCGCCTATCGAAAAGATTATGGCGATAATGACGAAAAACGCCACCACACCAAATTATTGGTGGTGGATACCCTTGGCAATTTAATAGATGAACGCACTTATTGGGAAGACACCTTGGCACTGGATTGTTACGGGCTTACAAAAACAGCTGATGGTGGTTTACTTTATTGCGGAAGAATTGGGAGGTATTATCCTGAAGGTGCAGGACTTGGTTACATTCTTTACCGTGGTCAAATAGTTAAATTAAATGCAGATTTTACGGTAGATTGGAAACTATATATCGGCGATTATATAGCTTCCATTTGGGTAGGTTTAAGGAATATTAAGCCATTAAGCGATACGGAATTTGTTGCTGTAGGTTATAATGTAAGTTCAACCGACAAAGTTGGCTGGTTAATCAAGTTCAATATTGATGGTGAAATAATTTGGGAACGGAAGTATGTCAAAGTTCCGCATTTTGAAGGGGAAACTAATTATGCAGAACACGAACTTTATGATGTTGACATCACCCCAGATGGCGGTTTTGTCATGGTGGGGCAAGCAACCAATTATTACGAAGACAACGGTTATTTACCCGGCCAAAAGGCATGGTTGGTAAAAACCAATAGTTACGGTTGTTTGGTGCCAGGTTGTCAAATCAATGATATTTCAGCCGTGAAGCCACCTGTGGAATTAGACACCACCAAAAATCCCCCAGTAAAAGAACCAATTACGTGGCTTTACCCCAACCCCGCTAGTACAAGTTTATTTTATTACCACCACCAAGACAATTTCCAAAATGCCACCGCGTTTATTTTCAATGCCGCAGGTGAAGTAGTGCAAAAATGGGAAATCACTGAAAATGATATTACATACGATATTGACATTTCTCAATTGCCAGCAGGGAATTATTATTTGCGGGTTATTAATATGCTTGGCGAACCGTTGCAGACGGAAAGGTTTGTGAAGATATAGATCAAAATACTATGAAAAAAAGAAAAATTTTAGCGCATTTAGGCAGCCTTAAACCTGTATTAATCGGTCTTATTCTGCTCTTTGTAGCGCAGCCAAAAGTACTTTATGCGCAGTGGTTTACGCTGTATCCTTATGTAACAAGAATCGATTTTGACACTTCATTGCATTTGAATCATATCGTGAATGATACAGCAACTAGTATTTGGCAAATTGGAGAACCTTCAAAAACGGTATTTGACGAAGCCTCCACGTTACCTCGCGCAATCGTGACAGACACCTTAAATCCTTATCCAATTAATGATACATCTAGCTTTATTTTTTGGCATTCAATCGTACTCGATTTTCAAAACTACGGATATATAGAAGGAGATTACAAAGTAGATAGTGATTCGTTAAACGACTTTGGAAAAATTGAATTTTCGCCAGATAATGGTTTAACGTGGGTCTTGATTTCTGATGATACACTGAATATAGGTTTGGATACTTGGCCTGATTTTGGTGGTATTGAAGGGCGACTTAACCTAACAGGTACCAGCGAATGGAAACATTTTTATATTTATCTCCATAATTCAC
>JALQVX010000292.1 GCA_023263555.1 Crocinitomix sp. | reverse complement strand
AATTTCAAAAATTAAGAAATATGATTGAAAGTGATTTTATTTCTTCTAATTCAACAATGGCTGGTATAGCTGAATCCTTGGCCGATTATTATGTTTACCAAGGAGATACAGACCTAATCAACACTGAATTAGATCGCTATTTAGCAGTTACAAAAGAAGATATTCAACGTGTAGCGAAACTTTATTTCGCACCAACAAATCGCGTTGTACTTTATTACCTCCCAAAAAAATAAAAAAAGTCAGTTTTTAGAAAATTAACACGACGAATAAACGAAATCATGATGTTTAAAAAATATATACTTACGCTTGCCTTAATCGGATTCACCTCACTTTCATTCACACAAGTTGACCGTACAAAAGCACCAGCTGCTCAGCCAAATCCGGCGATTAAAATTGAAATTCCTGAGGTCTTAACCTTTAGCAATGGATTAAAGGTCATAGTGGTTGAAAATCATAAGTTGCCAAAAGTTTCCTTCCAACTTTATATTGATTATCCTGCCACATTGGATGGTGATAAAGCGGGTATTAGTTCTATTTTCGGCGAAATGTTAGCGTCAGGAACCAAAGAAACACCAAAAGATCAATTTGACGAAAAAATGGACTTTATTGGGGCAGATTTTTATCCGAATGCACGTGGATTCTACGCATCATCTTTGAAAAAACATACGGATGATTTATTGACGCTCATTAGTCAAGTGCTGACACAACCTGCATTTACACAAGAAGATTTTGATCGAATTATTTCCCAAAACCAATCGAGTTTAGCTTCGCTGCCTTCAGAGGCGAGTGCGATCTCTTCAAACGTTTCTTCAGTAGTGAACTATGGAAAAAATCATCCCTATGGAGAGGTGATGACAGAAGAGACTTTGGGAAGCATTACGCTAGAGGATATCCGCGCCTATTATGAGCAAAACTTCATTCCGAACCATGCGTATCTTGTTGTTGTCGGTGATGTTACACCTTATGATGTAAAGGGGTATGTTGAAATGTATTTTGAAAATTGGCAAAGTCAAAAAAATCTTGAAAAACGCGATTATATCGTTCCTCAATCAAAAGGGAATAATGTTTATTTCGTTGATAAACCAGGAGCTGTTCAAAGTGTTATTAGCATAACGCATACTGTAAAACTTACCCCCGGTCACCCTGATGAAATTAAATTAAGTGTTTTGAATCAGATTTTAGGCGGTGGAAGTTTTTCTGCACGCTTGATGTCAAACCTAAGAGAAGACAAAGCCTATACGTATGGTTGTTATTCCTCTTTATCAAGTGATCAGTTGATTGGATCATTTTCGGCAGGTGGTAGTTTCAGAAATGAAGTGACTGATAGCGCAGTCGTCCAAATCCTAGCTGAAATCAAACGAATTGCGGAAAATCCAGTAACGGATAAGGAACTTGATTTAATCAAAAAATCAATGACAGGTTCATTTGCTCGATCATTAGAAAACCCACAAACGATTGCGCGGTTTGCGCTAAATACCGTCCGTTATAATTTACCGAGTAATTATTATTCAACCTATTTGCAGCGGTTAGAAAAAATTACGATTGAAGAATTATTGCTTGTTGCAGCGCAGTATTTACAGCCTGAAAACTTGAATATCATTGTCGTTGGTAATGAAGAAATAGCGGACAAATTGGCGAAATTTGATAAAGACGGGCGTGTAGACTTTAAAAACTATTACGGAGAGGACATTCAGCAAATGAAGAAAGTTGCAGATGGTATAACTGCTCGTCGTGTTGTTGATACCTACCTAATGAAGATGATGCAAGTTGAAAACATTACCGGTTTAAAAGCGAAATTGAATGAAGTTCAGCAAATCGAAACGGTTTCTACGGGTGAAATCAGTGGGATGAAACTGTATGTTTATGAGGCCAATGGTACTCCAAACAAAACCGCCACCCTCTTATACCTTAAGAGTGTGCAAGGAAATATGGTTATCCAAACGGAAAACTTTGATGGAGAGCAAGGTCAAACTGTATCAGAAGGACAAACTACACCTTATGAAGGGAATGAATTAGCAGAGAAAAAGATGACAAATTATCCGATTGCTCAATTGGCTTATTTCGAAAATGATTCGATTCAGTTAACATTAATGGGAGTTACAGATTTAAAGGGAATTCCACACTACAAATTAAAAATCGTAGATGGTGACGACCTTAAATTTGAATATTACAATGTTGAAACCGGAATGCTTTCAGTTGTTGAAACCTATGTCACTATCGGAGAAGTTGAGTCTTCAGCTATAACGACGATTGTAGATTACGAAGTTCAAAGCGGATTATTGTTACCGAAACACATCATGATCAATAATGATGGCCAATTGATCAACCTAGAGTTGATCAAAGTAATGACTTCCTCTAAAGCGAAGTCAAAATCATTTAGTGGGAAGTTTAAAAAGATTGAAAAGCTGTTACTCGGCTTGTAGTTAATCCTCATCAGACTCCTTATTTTTCATCAAAACCATTCCAAGCCGGAATGGTTTTGCTTATTTATGCTGAATGATAGTGTTAAATCGAGATGTATCCGAAAGAAATGCGAGCCGCCTATTATTTTGTGATTTTTCATGATCAAATTCCTTTCCTCCGGAACAAATCCACTTTGTAAAAAGTATATGCTCATTGCTCTGCTCAGATTTCATAACATCAGCGAAAGGATCACTAAATGTTCATAAATAAAGCCGTCAAAAGTTTTTGCGAGAGAGCTTGGTTTCTTATCTTTGTTTCAAGATGGAAGATAAGAAGCAAATAATTGCCCAAAACAAACGCGGGCTAATCACCCCTTCGGTGAATACGATTAGTGAGGCGGGAAAATTACCACCCCAAGCAATCGATATCGAAGAAGCCGTTTTGGGAGCAATGCTCTTGGAAAAAAATGCGGTCAATGATGCCATTGACATACTACAACCGGAAAGTTTCTATAAACCTGCTCATCAAAAAATATTTGGCACCATCTTAGAATTGTTTGCGAATTCTGAAAGCATTGATATTTTGAGTGTTACCGAACGTTTGCGAAAAAAAGGTGAACTTCAAGCAGTGGGCGGTCCCGGTTACATTGCGCAGTTGACCAACCGCATTGCATCTGCCGCTCATATCGAGTATCACGCGCGAATCATTTCTGAAAAATTCATTTTGCGCTCTTTGATTGAAGTGTCCTCTGACGTGATCAAAAATGCGTACGACGAAACACAAGATGTATTTAATGTTTTGAACGAAGCGGAAGAAGGCTTATTTAAAATTGCGGAAGGTAACCTCAAAAAGAGTTATGGAAAAGTGGGCGATCTCGTTCAGGAAGCCATGGATGAAATTCAAAAAGCCAGTGAAAATACAGATGGTGTAAGTGGTGTTCCGACAGGATTTACGGACCTAGATCGACTAACTTCGGGTTGGCAAAAGTCAGACATGATTGTATTGGCAGCCCGCCCTGGTATGGGTAAAACTGCTTTCGTGCTTTCCATGGCTAAAAATACGGCCGTTCATTTTGGACAAGGAGTGGCTGTTTTCTCGTTGGAGATGTCAAGCGTTCAGTTAACGAAACGTCTGATGGCTATGGAAACGGGAATCTCTTCTGAAAAACTTAGGAAAGGATTTACCAGTCAAGATGATTGGGATCAATTACACAGCCGAATTAGTGCCTTAGCTGAAGCACCTTTATACATTGATGATACCCCTGCCCTTTCAATTTTTGAATTGCGTGCAAAATGTCGTCGACTAAAAATGCAACACGACATCCAACTGGTGATTATTGATTATTTACAATTAATGACGGCGGGAACAAAAGGAGGAAATCGTGAACAAGAAATTAGTACGATTTCACGGTCCATTAAAGAGATCGCTAAAGAACTTAACGTTCCAATTATTGCACTTTCTCAATTGAGTCGATCAGTAGAAACAAGAGGAGGAGACAAACGTCCTATGTTGTCCGATTTACGTGAATCTGGAGCAATTGAACAAGATGCGGATATGGTTATATTTATCTATCGACCAGAATATTACGGATTAATTGAAGATGAGAACGGAATGCCTACTGAAGGAGTTGGCGAGATTATTGTAGCGAAACACAGAAATGGTTCGTTGGATACGGTGCGATTGCGCTTTATCAAACAACTCACGAAGTTTGATAATATGGACGCTTTTGATGAAATGGATTATAGTAGCGGATTCGCGCCGAATAAAGATTTTGATTCGGCCTCTGAAACCATTACTTTGGGTAGTAAAATGAATGATGATAACGATTTTTTGCATAATACAAATGAAGAAGTACCTTTTTAAATTCGTTTTACTGCTCGTGCTTTTAGTGCCTGTAAAATCGTTTTCAGGTGCGATTCTAGTTGGAATGGATGAAAGTCAAAAAAATCATCTCAAAGCTTACGGGGTTGCCTATTGGGCCTTGGAGAATGATATTGTAATCGAATGGTTATTGAATTATCAGGGTGGTAGTTTTTTGTTTCCCCAAAATAGTGCCCTAGAAGAACAGCTCATTATCAAAGGAATTTCTTATCGCATTTTGCCGGATGTTAAGGTCAAACAAATTAAAGCAGAAATCGCAAACCCGGAAGTGAATATGGAAGTGATCCAATTAGAGACCGCTCCCAAAATTGCCGTTTACACACCTTCAGGAAAACAACCGTGGGATGACGCCGTGACGCTTGTGCTCACCTATGCCGAAATTCCTTATGAAGAAATTTATGATTCGCTCGTTGTAAAAGGAGGATTGCCCGAATTTGATTGGCTTCACCTTCATCACGAAGACTTCACCGGTCAATATGGTAAATTTTACAGCGCATACAGAAATGCAGCTTGGTATCAAGAGCAAGTGAGGGATAACGAATCCATGGCTAAAAAGATGGGCTTCAATAAAGTATCAGAATTAAAATTAGATGTGGCGCTAAAAATACGTGAATTCGTCTTAGGTGGCGGCTATCTGTTTACCATGTGTTCAGGAACGGACAGTTACGATATTGCATTAAGTGCTCAAGGCACTGATATTTGTGAGGCTATGTATGATCACGACCCGGCTGCACCTGAATTTCAAAATCAAATCGATTATACACAAACCTTGGCTTTTAAAGACTTCATTGTGTCAAAAGATCCTATGGAATATGAATATTCGGATATTGACGGAACAAAGGATCACCGCATCCCCGAAAATCAAGATAAATTTTACCTCTTTGACTTTTCGGCGAAATGGGATGTTGTTCCCACCATGTTATGTCAAAATCATACCAAAGAAATTGACGGATTTATGGGACAAACAACGGATTTTAGAACTCAGTTCATCAAACCTGACGTCCTTATTTTGGGACAAAACAAGGCCCTGGGAACAGCCCGCTATCTTCACGGTGAATATGGACAAGGCACATGGACTTTTTATGGCGGACATGATCCTGAAGATTACAAACATATGGTAGGTGATCCACCGACTGATTTGAACCTACATCCAAATTCTCCTGGCTACCGATTGATATTAAATAATATACTTTTTCCAGCAGCAAAAAAGAAGAAACGTAAAACTTGATGATGCGAAGAAGTTATCATCTCTACTCAATTTATAATAAATTCGGCAGATCAAATGCGAGTGATTATTCTTTTAAGTCTCCTATACTTTATTAGTCCAGCCTTGAGCCAAAACCCCAAATGGTTGTCTTGGCGAGCACAGACAAAGATAAACGCAGGCGCTTATCAAGATGCCGCAGTGCTTTATCATAGAGCGTTGGCAGTTGACAGTGCGCACTATAAATCAAATCTTGAATTAGGAAAAGTGTTTTTGTATGAATTTGAATTATTCGATTCAAGCGAATTTTATATTGCGCGCGCTATGCGGCATCCTCTAGCCGATCAGGATTATGGTGATCATTATGCACGTGCATTGCAATTGAATGAAAATCCATCCCTAGCGATCATGCATTATAAACTTTATCAAGGTTATGTGATTAATTTAAAAAATAATGAAGCACTCTTGGCATTGGCAGATGAACACATCAAGACCTGCGAAAACGCAATAGTTGGTATTGAAGCGCAACATAAGGTTACCACCTAAATAACCTCGGCTTCGAAACAAATTCACCCGACAGAGAATATACAACTGTTATCACCAGCGATCCGTCTGTTATTATTTACAATGGACGTTACCAAGATAATTACCAAGAAAAATTGGCTGGAGATAGCAAGTACATGGAAAATGTTTACTATTTCGAGATGGAAGAAAATACGGTTTCAACCTACGACGAATCGATTGAGCAGGAAAATCATTGGGCAGTTGTTAGCGCAATCCCTAACACAGATTCGGTACTGATCTACTACAAAAACTCACTTCACTATTCTTCTCTTAATGAACAAAAATTAAGCAATTACACGAAATTACCGGATGAAATTACAGATTACTATTTCCAACCACATGGTTCATTCTCAGCACAGCGCGACACCTTCATTTTTAGTGCAAAAAAAAACAGGAAGATGATTTAGACCTGTTTATCACCAGCTTTACTAATGGAGCGTGGACCCACCCATATTGCTTGACAGTATAATTAATAGCCCATCAATTCGGAGGTGATAAAAACAAAAAATTCATGAAGAAGCGTTTTATCAAATTGCTACTAAAGGCCTATGATATGAGTGCTGAAGAGCAAAAAAACATCCTTTGGTCTACACTAAAAGATTGGCAAGGTTCTAACGAACAAGTGGATGACATTTCTTTGATTGGATTCAAAATTAAATAGACAGACTTTTCTATATTTGTTTATATACTGAGAATTAGTTTGTTTGCTAATTTTTTTCTTTTATTTTTGTTCAGACCACTTATGTGTTTCCAAGAATATCGGGTATCACAAAAGCTATGCAACTAATTTTGAAAAAATGATTCGATTGACATATTTTCGTTTATCTCCGCTAACACCTTTACTTTTACTAGGGATCTTAATGCATACCAATTTACGAGCACAAAGATCAATTGGCAATGACTTAAATGAGGCGAAAAAAGAAGCTTTTCAATTGAACTATCCCACAGCTATTGATCTTTTCAAAGGAGTACTCATGGTCGATTCAACAAATGAAAAAGCGCTAGAGGGCCTGATTGATATATACCTCTACCGATACGAAATTTACGATTCAGCCGAAGTGTACATTTTAAAGCGAATGAATACCATGGTTGACACCAATGAATTGATTTTCTTTGACTATGCCAACTGCCTTCGTTTGCAAGAGCGGCAATACGAAGCAATTGATCAGTACTTGTTTTTTAAACAGAATGGGATGCGTCAAAATAAGCACGCTTATCTCGAACCGGATGTGAATACCTATTTAGAAACCTGCCGATATGCCATTAAAAACAAAAGTGTAGTCAACGATAATAATACGTATAGCGTTGAGAATATGGACTTTTATATTAATTCTGTTGACTCTGAATACACGCCTGTTTTTATTGAAGAAGACAGTCTCCTACTTTTTAACGCGCGCTATAAAGATTTTGAAACTGAAGAGGTAACAGATGGAAATAAATATTACGAAAACATCTACTATTTTGATTTAGTTGAGTCTGTGTCATCCAGTTATAACCCCGGGATAGAGCAAGAAAATCATCACGCGGTAATTGGACGGAGACAGGACAATAATGACATCTTAATCTTTTATAAAAATAAGATTTGGATCTCATCCATTGAGCAGGATCGATTGAATGAAATTGAACCGCTACCGGCCGAATTAGGTAAATTTTATTTTCAACCACACGGCGTTTTTGCCGATAGTGGTAAAACTATAATTTTTAGTGCCATGACTCGTCCAGAAGCTGAGGGGGGGGATCTAAATATTTATATCAGTGCCTTACAAGGCGAAAAATGGTCGGCTCCCAAACCAATTAGTGCCGTAATCAATACGGAAAAAGATGAGGATAGTCCGTATTTGTCTAACGACGGAAAAACACTTTATTTCTCATCAAAAGGACACAACAGTTCTGGTGGATATGACTTTTATAAATCTGAATTGGTGAATGGGGAATGGGGTTATCCTGAAAATTTAGGTTACCCTATGAATTCGGCAGGAGATGATATTTATCTGACATTTACAGCAGATGAGAAAACAGGTTTCTTTTCTTCCAACCGTGCAGGAGGATTCGGAGGAATGGATATCTATACCTTTACAGTAGATCAAAAGACAATCGAAGGTATTGCTTATGATAAATTAGGTGCGCCTCTTCCTGGTGTCCTCATCACTTTAATTAATTCGCTTGACAAAACTGAAAAATACGCCCTAAGTGATGAAGATGGTAAGTTCAATTTCCGTGTGGATGCCGATCAAGAATTTGCACTTTTGGGAACACGTGACAATTATTTTTCGGGAAAAAATAATGTCAATACA
>JALQVX010000134.1 GCA_023263555.1 Crocinitomix sp. | reverse complement strand
ATAGTTTTCTTTTCATTTCTCTTAATTATAGTATACTCCAAAAATAGGTTGAATTAATCTCAGCAATTTCTGATCTCGACAAAAGGCAAGTAAAATCCGACAAATGATAGACGTAAAAATGAACTTCTAAAATAGAGTCGTAAAGAACAAGGTTAATACGAACAGACTTCTTAATAGACTCGAATAATTTCCTTTAAAAAATCACACAATACTTTTAACGCTCCAATTAAGGCAGGATTAAGGACTAAATATCAATAGACAAACACCCTCCCCCAGAGGCAGTCCAAGTGCCACTTTTCCATGTTTCACCCGTATCATCTTTCACGGCAAACGTAAAACTCCTACTAGGAGAAGAGCCTAAATAAAAAGTGTATGCTTTCGAAAAATCGTTATCCGTCCCACAAGCGGGTTTTGTAGCAAGTGCATTTGCGACAGGGAATGTCGTTTTCAATTCATCATCCACATATATATTCAGGGAGGTGACACTATTGTCTTCATAATTCGAAACATCCGACTCATCCAACCAAAACATCACTGTCGATTCATAGGTACAAGAGCCGTCATTCTTTTTTGCATCTTCCGAATAATTAATTGATTTCGGATCAATACATCCTTCTTTTTTACACGAAGAAATGAAGCCGGTAATTGCAATTTAATAAATCAATAATTTCATAGCTAATTTTTTAGTGTAGAACAATCTTTTCCTGATATTCAAGACTTCCACTGGTTAGTTTAACATAATAAACACCTTTTGCTAGGCGACTTAGGTCAACTGTCATGAATGATTCATCACTCAAATCACGGCTGATAAAAACGCTTTTACCGTCCACTGTAAAAACCTCAAGTTTAAAAGGCGACTCGAGTCGATCTATATTTATATTCAAAATTCCTGTTGTAGGATTAGGGAAAATTTGAACGGATAATTCAGACCCATTTTCATTCACCCCAACTTGACCGTCAACTGTCACTGTAACCTCTCCTGTTTGCGTGCAGCCTTCGTCATCTGTAATGGTTACCATATAGGTAGTTGTCACTGTAGGATTTGCGTCAGTTGTTGCTGAACTCGGATCACTTAATCCAGTTGTTGGCGACCAAGAATAGGTTGTTCCTCCCGTTGCTGTTAATGTTGTTGTTTCTCCAGAAGCAATTGTAACGTCATCACTTACCGTAAAATCAAACCCTGGTTCTACGGTTGCCGTTACAAGTGTACGACTACTGATGCAATCAGCTTCACGAATTTTCCAATCGAAGAAATAATAGTAAAAATCCAATTCAGAACCTGCAACATTTGAACCCGTTAAAGCCACAATACCCGGAATTTCATACGGATAGCTTGGAGAACCGTCGTTGATGCGGAATAAATTAACCAAGGCTCCTGTTATCTTCATATAATAACCGCTATAAACATCAATTGATAAATTTAAAACAACGACACTTTCACCTGTCGGAATATCTACATCAACAGAATGAATCACACTTCCACCATCACCATCTAAAATTTGAATGTTACGCACCCCAGCAGAACTTGCATAAACGCGCACGGATTCGAGAATAAAGGGTGAATAAGCATCAAAGAACAAGCCTCGTAAATCATTCGCTCCAAAAAAACCTCCACTTCCAAAGGTATTGTCTGGTGGACCGACAGAAAGAAGGGCATTCGGCACCGATTCTTCCACAAAATATTCCGTTGTTTCTGTCACATACTCCGAATAATCGTTACCTGTCCCCAACAGTATTCCATCCACTGGTGCATCATACCAATTTAAGGTACCACCGCCACTACCTGAAGCTGAAACAATAATATCACCTTCTCCACAAATTGTAACATCCGTTCCGATCGGAGCATCTGGTTTATCAACCACAATGTATGCAATTTCAACCTCATCATCAGTTCCTGCCTCATTTGTCACGGTTAAGGAAACAGTATACGTTCCATTACTCACATAGGTATGTGTTGGATTTTCCTCTGTAGAAAATTCCCCGTCTCCAAAGCTCCACAACCACTCGACGGGAGAGAAACTTGAATTGTCAGTAAACGAAATAACACCCGTACACGTCTCGGTTACATTGGCTACAAAGGCCGCAATAGGGGGGAAAGTCAACTCTTCGTCAGCACTCATATGCACGTCTGATACAAGAATTGCACCTGTTGCCGATTCATTAAATAAGAATCGAATGTAGTGGATTTCAGTTAGGTCAATTCCCGCAAAATCTTCAATTGGTAAACTAATCGTATTGTGCATAGTTCGCGGTAAGGTTGTACCATAATCTCCAGGAGGAAAATAGAGTGCAGCAGTATAATCTGCAACAGAAACAGTACTAGACGCGCCAGAATAATCGGTTAACTCTACTCTAAAATTTAGCTCTGTGTCGAGCGGCGAAGTGTCAAAATTAACAGCCGCTCTAAATTGAATCGCATTAAATTGCGTGAAATCTTGCATAAACGTAGGCACATCATTTCGATACCAATCATCTGCTGAATTCCATTGCAATTCGAGTTGAGAAAGGCCCAATACCGCTAAACCTCCATTTTTATTGTGAGGCTCTTGATTAGCACCTGCTCCTGCGCCGATACAATACTGTTCGCCAAAATCATCACCACAAATATTATACGTTACTAATCCATTTTCACTTGCCGCTTCATCCAATGAATTGGTAACTTCAGCGGTTTCGCTGTCTGTTCGATTAACATCTACTCGTTTATGACTTGGCGGATGATAAGACATAAAGATCTCATCTCCAACAAGAGTTGAAGAAGCCGGAGGCGTTATATCTTCCACTTTTAAAATAGGGTCAAAATCTGTTTCATCTCCAACATACACTCTAAAAAAGGCACTCGCATACGCCAGTAAGGAATTGCGTTGTGTTTCGGGATCAAACCTTCCATTTCCTGGTGCTGAAGAACCACAATGTTCATCTGATTGGCCACCATCTACAAATCCCCAATCATCTGCTGTTCCAGCAGGAAACAGTCCAGGTGTCCAAACTGTATTATAATAATTATGGTTGGCACCAAGCATTAATAAATTATGTTTAGGTGTTGTATCACTATCATCCAAATAACGCGCATCATCATAAAAATGCACACCTTGCAAATCCGATACATCTCCATCACAATAAGGCGCAATGTTCATAAGGGGAATACCGTTTAAAACAGGCCGATTAAAGTCAACAGGCGCAAGAGTTAGCACTGCTTTTATCGTGTAAGGATCACCAAGCTCACGATTGTAGAGTGCATGTTCAACAACCCCTTCGCCCCCTCGAGAATGTCCCATGGTCCCGATACGATTCATATCTAATTTACCAATAAATAAACTGCCGAAAGGATCACCTCCAGCCGTGTTCCACTCATCCCATAAATCGAGATGATGCTGCAAAAGTTCCCCACGTCCACGCATGCCGTAATCTGGTGTTGAGTTATCTGTAGACGAGATGCTATTTGCGGATATAGAAATAACAATATAACCTAGACTTGCCATGTGCTCTGCCAAATAATCATACCCTTGGTAACTTGGAATCGGACTGAATGAACCTGTGCAAGGCCATGCAATACTTGTTCCTCCGCCACTATAGCAGGTTGAATGTCTACCATGCAAGAAAAAAAGAACGGGAAAAGGACCATCCGACATGTCAGTAGGATAATGAACAGAACCACGTACTTCAATTAAATCTGGAAAAGTAGGTGCTCCAAAGGCTTCATCTCCAAAATCATATTCATCAGAAGACACAGCATAAGGACCGGGGATACCAGGGTCTGGTGTTTGTGCTATCGAACTTATTGAATAAAAAAGGACCGTAAAAATGAGGAGTAATTGTTTTTTCATGGAATAAAAATTAATTGAATTTTTGAGGAGTGAATTGGCCTAGTTTCCAATGTTTGCCCATTACAGCTATTTCAGAACTCCCTTCCTTATCGAGTTTTGTATTTTCATGGTAAAAACCGTAGACAAGGAAGATCTCAGCGTTATCGACCAGTTGCTGATAATCGGATAGTGGAATGTAAAAAAGAATCTCATTCAATCGTCCGTCAGGGTGCAATGAACGTTCAAAATATTTCCCACCAATATGTAAAACATAACGATTAGCACCAACAATAAATGATTCTGTCGTTGTAATCGACAAAACAACCATTTCTTTTTCTTTATCGAGCTGATATTCGTTGATTTGAACAGCTTCTGACGACTGAGTAAATGCAATTGATCCTATGGAAAGAAAGAGTGACAGGAACAAAAAATAGGTCAATTTTTTCATGACATTAGATTGGATAAGAGCAAATTAGTTTACCTAATTGATAAATATAAAGAAAATCAATCAGATTGCACCCAAAACATAAAAATTAAGATTGAATATTTTATACCTTTTCGAGTGTAAAGGCAAAGGTCGAACCAACCCCTTCAGTACTTCTAACATTAATGGATTGCTGATGGGCTTCAACAATATGCTTAACAATAGCTAAGCCAAGTCCAGACCCGCCAATATTACGTTCACGGCTTTTGTCTACACGATAGAATCGTTCAAACAATCTAGGGATATGCTGACTGTCCATTCCTACCCCATTGTCAGTGACTTCAACCAATAGCTTTTTTCGATCAATTGTGATGAGTTTAACCTTTGTTGTTCCGCCATTGATTCCGTACGAAATTGAATTGGATATGAGGTTTACCAGCACTTGGGTAATTTTACTTTGATCTGCAGAAACTTGAGTAGGCTCATAGTGTCGATCAAAAGAAAGTTTAATTTGTTTATTCGCTGCCTTTGTTTCGAGTTCATTAAACACATCTCGAATCACCTGTACCAAATCGAACTTCTTAATTTTCAATTCAAACCGATCCGTTTCAAGTCGTGATATTTCATCCAAATCTTCCAATAAATTTGAAATGCGATCCACACCAGACAGCGCACGTACCAAAAAATCACGGTTCACACGTTCGTCTTCGAGCCCCCCTTCGAGCAAGGTTAAAATATATCCTTGAATACTGAAAACAGGTGTTTTAAGTTCGTGTGCAAGATTGCCTAGAAACTCCTTTCGAAAAGCAGCTTGTTTCTTCAATTGACGGATTTGTTTTTTTTGCACTGCAGCCCATTCGGCGGTTTCCACCGTCAATTTTCCGAGCACGTCTTCTTTCAAAGAAGATTCCGTTTCATCAGGAATCTGTCTATTGTTAATAATTCCGTATATGAATTTGATTTTTTTATTGATAAACTGGCCTATCAGATACGTAAAAATAAGAAACGAAGATACAGCAGCGAGCAGAGGAATAAGAATTAAAGAGAAGGGCCCTAAATCCAGTGAGCCGACTTGATCGAACAGGAGGAGTAATACGAAAATGAAAATCCCAATGATGACACTTCCTATGATTGTGATATGTATGGGTTTGCCAAAATTCATTTCGTTTTTACTTCCATCTAACGGTTTCAAGCATCTTATCTAAATCCTCCACGATATAATTCAAACTGGTTCGAATACTGTCGTAATTGGGTTTGACGTTAAAATAAAGCGCTCCCCTTAAAAAGTTGCTTGTGCTATCCGTGATGTAAAACTGGTAAGGCGAAGCAGCATCTCCTTTGATATCGTATTTAACACCGTAGGCCTTTCTTTCAGGATCATTCAATGCTATTTCATCAATCGCATCCGCTTTAATACTGTGATCGTAGACCAATTTACGTGCATATTCAGTATTCATACTGAGGTTCGTATCAATCGGAATATAAGTTAAAAAAAGAGTCGCATTAAAGCGATCCATTTGAATATCCTTATTGCAATTTGCTTTGTCTATCACTTCAAAATACTCGGGAATTTCGAATTGGAAAGAACAACTATCCGCTTGATAAACTGAATAGGTTCGCTCAGGAAAGTCAAATCGCATATAGCCCCGTGGTTTCGGGTAATAATCAGTATTTTCCTCACAACTGAGCATGAAAAAAAACAGGGATATGAGTAGTAGAAGTTTAGTCTTCATCAGCTTCGTCTTTAAGCGGCAAAATTGTAACCTTAATTCGTTTTACCTTTCGGTTGTCAGCCGCTTCTACTGTAAACGTATAATTTTCAAAGGTTACACGTTCGTTCTTTTTTAAAATTTTACCTGCTTGCTCAATCACAAAGCCTGCAATGGTATCTGACTCCGATTTAGCCTCTTCAAAAACATCACCATCAATCTCCAGCACTTTATACATGTCTATTAAGGCCGTCTTGCCTTCAAAAACAAAATTATAATCATCTAGTTTAGAATACATCAGATCCTCATCATCATAATCATCCGAAATATCCCCAACAATTTCCACCAAGACATCATCAAGTGTCACAATACCTGAGGTTCCACCATATTCATCTACAACAACAGCCATGTGCATTTTACGCTCTTGAAAACTTTTTAGCAAGT
Organism: Crocinitomix sp.; assembly: GCA_023263555.1. Classification (GTDB taxonomy): domain Bacteria; phylum Bacteroidota; class Bacteroidia; order Flavobacteriales_D; family Crocinitomicaceae; genus Crocinitomix. The sequence goes on along the minus strand of JALQVX010000134.1, from coordinate 12,512 downwards.
CATCAATTTTCTTATTTTCAGGCACGAAATAGGGCTCGCGAATCAAACTTTTCCAATTAAAATCAGGGGCTTCATCCAAGAACGGTAATAAATCTTTTACGAATAAAATTCCTTCAATATGATCGAATGATTCGAGGTAAACAGGAATTCTAGAATAATGGGTCATTCGACCGTCATCATTCAATTCCTCCATAATTTCTCCGTAGGTTAAACTCGCTTCAAAAGCATGAACATCCAAACGCGGACGCATGATTTGTTTCACATCTTTTTTTCCAAATTCTACAATTCCTTGATATATCTCCAAATCTCGTTTATCTTCATAACCTGTACTTGCCAATTCAATCGCATCTGCCAATTCATCTGTTGACAAATTCTTAATTCGTTTTTTGATCCGTCGATTTATAACCTCTGTTCCTTGAACCAATCCTCTTTTTAACAAACTAAACGGGAAAGTCGTTCCAACAATATTAAGTGGAACAGCCATTAAAAGCGCAACAGCTTTTCCATTTTTGGACGAATATACCTTGGGAATTACCTCACCAAAAAGAAGAAGGATAAAAGTGATGAGAAAGACATCCACGATAAATTTGATCGTCGCATTTTCAGGTGTTGCAGGAAAGACATCATTAGAAATGAGCGTCGCTAATAAAATAATAGCAACATTAATGAAATTATTTGTGATTAGAATGGTTGCTAACAAGCCGCGCGGTTTTTTCAACAGCGCTAAAGTTGTCATGGCTTGTTTATCATTTTTTTCAGCAATGGCTTCTTTATCTGCAGGGGTCAGTGAAAAAAATGCAACTTCTGCACCAGAGACTAGCGCAGAGCATGCCAATAAAACGATAAGAATAAGAATCATTAAAATAAGTGGCCAAACATCAAGCCACGAAACAGAAGCCAGAACCGGTACGAAGGTAGTTTCCAATCGATTGCTATTTAGAAATTAAATTCATTAGAAAGGGAGATCATCTTCAGGTGATTGAGACATATTCGTATCCATGGGTTGTACCGGTTTATTTTCGACACTGCTTGGATAGGAGGATTGAGAAGAAGCGGAATCATCTGCTCTTGAAAGCATGGTCATTTCATCCGCAATTACCTCTGTTGTATATTTAACTTGATTCTGTTCATCTTGCCAAGACCGGGTGCGCAACTTGCCTTCAATATACACTTTCATCCCTTTTTTTAGATACGTTTCAGCGATTTTAGCCAAACCTCTCCAACAAACAATATTATGCCAGTCGGTAATTTCGCGTTTTTCACCTGTTGTCTTATCTGTATAACTTTCTGATGTAGCAATTGAAAAGCGCGCAACACCTGTTCCGTTCTCCAAATAACGAACTTCAGGATCTTTACCCAAATTACCAATTAATATCACCTTATTCACACTTCCAGCCATAGTCCTCTATAGAATTAAACAAATATAACTAATCTGCGCCGAATAACCGTGATTGTTGAATATATCTTATCAACAGCTGCGGCAAAGGAAAGGTCTCAATAGCAGCAATTGGCACTGTTATTTGGCTTTCATCAAGATTTAATTTCACTACTTTTACAATCCAAAAAGACACGTAAAGCTCTTGATGCGACAAGACATGCTTCAATTGTCCATCTTGAATGATTTCGATCGGCTCATACTGATTCAACTCACTTAATTCGAGCCCATTCAGTTTTTCCTTTTCAATAAATGGAAAATCATACAAACCTTGCCAAATTCCTTTCCCTACGCGTTTCTGAATCACAGTATTCTTTCCATCAAAGAGAACGAGGTAATTGAGATAGCGCTTTACGACTTTGGTTTTCTTTGCCTTTACCGGAAAATTTAATTGCGTTTTTGAACTAAAAGCAGAACATGAACCGACAAGTGGACAGGTTTCGCAAGACGGATTTTTAGGCAAACAAATTAATGCTCCAATTTCCATTAAAGCTTGATTGTGATCTCCAGGGTTGTGGACATCCAGAAATTTATCCGCAATTTCCGCAAAATCTTTCTTTCCTTGCGTTGAATCAATCGGTGTACTAATCTCCAAATAACGGCTTAAAACGCGATAAACATTTCCATCTACAACAGCGTGTGGCAATCCGAAACAAATAGAAGAAATAGCAGAAGCCGTATAATCTCCAACACCTTTTAGCGACTTAATCCCTTCATAATTGTTCGGGAAAACACCATCAAAATCCACAACCACCTGTTTAGCAGAAGCGTGCAAATTTCGAGCACGACTGTAATACCCCAACCCTTGCCATAAGTTCAGCACTTCATCTTCGGCCGCATTTGCTAAATCAAAAACCGTTGGAAATTTGGTCGTAAAATTTAAGTAATAATTCAACCCCTGATCTACACGAGTTTGTTGCAAAATAACCTCCGAAAGCCAAATTTTATAAGGATCATTCGTGTGTCTCCATGGCAAATCACGTTGATTTCGTCTAAACCACCCCTGTATTAACGTCGTAAAATCAGCCATTTGTATAAAAAAAACAAAGTTCTTTCATTTTTTTGGAATTGTTCAAAGAATATGAATTAATTTTGCACCCGATTTACAAAAGATTAAAAATTAACAAGTTATGACTAAAGCAGATATCGTATCGAAAATCGCAGAACAAACAGGAATTGAAAAAGTTTCAGTACAAGCTACAGGAGAAGCGTTTATGGATTCAGTAAAAGAATCATTAACAGAAGGTAACAATGTTTACCTAAGAGGATTCGGTTCTTTTATCGTTAAAGAAAGAGCGGAAAAAACAGGAAGAAACATCTCTAAAAACCAGTCGATTATTATTCCTGCACACAACATTCCAGCCTTTAAACCTGCTAAAACTTTTATTGAAGAAGTAAAAGATAACGTAAGTGTAAAATAAGTTTTATTGTTGCATTGAATTTTTTACTATCTTTGTCCTCCAATTAGAGGATGAATTTACAAAACTTCCTGGAAAACAGGAAGTTTTTTTTACATATTAGAATTATTAACCGAATTAAAAAATCTTTATTATGCCAAGTGGTAAGAAAAGAAAAAGACATAAGATGTCTACTCACAAGAGAAAGAAAAGACTAAGAAAAAACAGACACAAAAAGAAAAAATAAGATTTTAATATCTTATCGATTCATCCGTCATTTTACGGATTGTCATTTCATTAGAAACTTAATGGCTTACGCCATTAAGTTTTCTTAGTTTATTATTTAATATACATATTAAGTGAGTTTTGAACTTGTAGTTAATTCAAAACCCAGCGGAGAAATCTCAATGGCTCTCATGCGTGACTCAACGCTGGTTGAGCTTCATGAAGAGAAGGGAGACACGGATTTTGCCGTGGGTGATATATATCTTGGCAAAGTACGCAAAGTTGTTGCCAGTTTAAATGCCGCTTTCGTTAACGTAGGTTACGAAAAAGATGCATTTTTACATTACTTAGATCTTGGTCCACAGTTTAAATCGTTGGACAAATTCACACAAGACACGCTTCGTGGCAAACAAAATGTTGCAGATTTACTTTATTTTAAATCAGAAGACGACATAGAGAAAGAAGGGAAAATCACGGATATTTTATCCGGATCGCGCGAAATTTTAGTACAAGTTGCGAAAGAACCTATCTCTTCAAAAGGACCACGATTAAGCTCTGAAATCACGCTCGCTGGGCGATTCTTGGTACTTGTGCCATTTTCAAACAAAATATCTATTTCTCAACAGATCAAAGATTTGGAAGAGAAAAAAAGATTAAAAGACATTGTCAAAAGTGTACTTCCGAAAAACTTCGGTGTTATCATTAGAACGGTAGCAGAACACAAAAAATTAACCGAAATTGATGGTGATTTAAAAGACCTATTAGATCGTTGGCGCAAAATGCACCAAAACCTAAAGAACTCTAAGTCACCTAAGCGCGTTTTAGGCGAACTGAACAGAGCATCTTCGCTCTTGCGTGACACATTGAATGGGAATTTTAGTAAAATTCACGTCAACGATCCTACTCTTCTCAATGAGATGAAAGAATATGTTCAATTGATTGCTCCTGAAAAGGTAAATATCATCAAAGAATATAAGGGTAAACTGGATATTTTCGAGCATTTTGGCGTTAACAAAGAAATCAAAGTATTATTCGGTAAGAAAGTTCCTTTACCGAGTGGAGGTTACTTAATCGTTGAACATACTGAGGCCATGCATGTGGTTGATGTTAACAGTGGTAATCGAAGTGCGAAGAACGACAACCAAGAGAACAATGCAATTACAGTAAATCTTGAAGCTGCTGAAGAGTTAGCGCGTGTCCTTCGCTTACGTGATATGGGTGGAATTATTTGTGTCGACTTTATTGACATGCACAAGCGTGAAAACAATAAACTCCTCTACACCAAATTACGCGAATTATTAAAAGAGGACAAGGCTAAACACAGTATCATTCCTCCGAGTAAATTTGGAGTGGTTGAAATTACACGTCAGCGTGTGCGACCTGTGACAGATATCGAAACATCTGAAGGCTGTCCAACGTGTGGTGGAACGGGTAAGATTCAAGCATCTATCATGTTTGCTGACGAGATTGAGAGCAAGTTAAAATACCTCTTAAACGACAGAAAAGAAAAGAAAGTCATCTTAGTTGTTCATCCTTATCTCGAATCATATTTCAAGAAAGGAATTATTTCGAAACAACGTAAATGGTTTTTAATGTACAAAAAATGGGTCGCCATTCGCGCGAATAATTCAAACCATATTTTGGAATATAAATTTATCGACGGTTCAGGAACTGAAATCAACGTTTAAAAAAATTAAACACGAATTAAGGTGAATTCAATTAAATTTGAGTTCACCTTTTTTTATTCTCTCCATGGCTGATCATCTTACTTTACCAGAAGCCAAACTCAAATTAGAGGCGTTTTGTGCGTATCAAGAACGTTGCGAGCAAGAAATTCGCACGAAAATACACACATGGGGTATTTACGGTGAGGATGTTGACTTTTTAATTGGTGATTTAATTTCCAATAATTTTTTAAACGAACAACGCTTTGCTGAAGCCTTTGTTAGCGGGAAATTTCGCATTAAAAAATGGGGACGCATCAAGATCAGACAACATCTGAAACAAAAAAACATTTCCGACTATTCGATTAAAAAAGGCTTTTCTGAAATTGATCCTGATGCATATTGGCAAACCCTCGTTTCACTTGCCGAATCAAAAAACAACCTCCTGCGTGCCAAGGACAGTTGGGATAGACGCATCAAATTGCAACGTTATCTGCACAGCAAAGGTTATGAAAATGATCTTATTCAAGAAACGCTTACACTAGTATTAGGGTCGGTGGAATAAATCGTCACTGTCAATGGTCGTTTTACCAAAATCATAAGGGTTAGATGCCGGTTTAATCCCATGGTGTTCTTGAGGCGAAATAAGTCCCATTAAATGAAACTCTACTTCTTCATTTGGCCTCAAATAGATTTCCACGATTACTTGTCCATTTTCTGTTGGAATTTGTTGAACGACCAGCGTATCATAATAGATTCCTGTGGCTTCAATACTTATATATTTCGTGCCATTTTGCTTAAAATCTATTGCAAAATGACCATCCAAATCACCTTTTACCCAATATATGTCAGCACCTTGTGTTATTTTAATTTTTGCAAAAGGCACAGGAAGCGAATCCTGATTAAAAATAAATCCTTCCACTCGCATATTATCCTGCAAATTGAAATTCACTGAGCTTACATGTGACGAATCGATCTGAGCTTGTGCGCTTAAATTATTGGCACTCAATCCCAAAATAAAAACAGCAATAAAAGCTAATTTAAACCCTGAGCGTATTGTACCAGCGGATGGTCGGTCAACTTGATCTTTCGTAAATATTCCGCAAACCTCTTGCATGGAATTCCTCATCAAATCATTCATCTCGACTTTCGATTTGCCTCTGAAATCAACTATACATTTCTGACAATCCTTACAGAAAAAACCATTTTGAGTTGGCATTAAGCCGGATAAGGACTGGGGACAAATAAATTTTAGATCAATCATAACACCTTTTATTTAGAGATGCTTACAATTGCCCTATTCCACAAAAAAATCCAGCAAATCTTTTTTAGCACGTTCCGGATTTTGCCAAATATCATACGTCAGCATAAATTTAACGCTACTAAATATTGATGCGAGAGATACATATAAGGCGGATACATCAATAACGTCTTGACTTTCTAATCCAGGATCAATCAATAAAACACGGTTGGAAGAAGGTTGAACAAATGCGCTTACCCCCAAGCCTTGACCGACTGAATAAAAATTAAATTTCTTATTGTTTTCATTTAATAGCGCCATTACCCATGCTTGCGATTGCGTAGGGCGCTCAGTAAATTTATACGTATCGTATTGTTCAACAAACATTAAAAACTCTTTCATTAGTTGAACACCTCTATTCTCAGAAAAACCAAAATCCAATGATTTAATAGAAGTGAAAACCACCATTCTTTCGATCGCGCGGGTAAAAAACACATTCAATCGATTTCCCCCATTTTCCTGGTTAATTGGTCCAAAATTTAAACGGAATTTACCTTCACGATCATTCCCGTAACCAAAGGAAAGGACAACGGTAGCTGCCTCAACCCCTTGCGCATTCTCCAAATTACGAATCATCAAGAGTGGATGTAGATCGGCATTTAGGAGACTTAATTCATACCGAATCACTTTCTCTTGTTGCTGAGAAAAGGCAATAACAAGTACTTTTTTTGACGTCTTTCCCAGCAATTCAGATACATATTTCGCAACTGCCTTCGCTTCGATCCTATTCTCTCCATTCTCAAAACATCCTTCTACAAAATGATATTCAAATGGAGATGCGTTGTTTTTGGGAGGAAGACATAACAATTCACCATTGTAGAACTCTAAATTAGAAAACCGAATCAAAGCGGGATGTTTACTCCGATAATGCCAACGTAAACGGTGACTTTCTAAACTCATCTCAGCCTGATCCAATACGGTTATTGTTTCTTCACGGTTAGAAAAAAACTGTGAAGGAGGCATCTGTTTTGAATCACCCACCACCACCATTTGTTTGGCTCTATAAATTGAGGGAACACCGTCTTCTAATGGAATCTGGCTCGATTCATCAAAAATAACGACATCAAAAATATCCGCCTCACACGGCAAAAATTCCGAGACGGTTAAAGGATTCATCATCCAAACTGGCTGAATATCGGTTAGGAGACTGCCGGTTTGCTCAAAAAATGATTTAATTGGTAAATGGCGTTGCTGCTTATTTATTTCGTGTAAAACAGTTCGTTTCGCCAATTTATAAGCCGATTTGTTGCTCTTTTCCGCTGAATTTAGCTTAAAATTAGCTTTGGTCAAAAGGGCTTCCTTATCTTGGTAACGACGCGCAATTTCTTCTTTAATTTTTTTTATCTCTTTACTTTGTTTCGCACGATCTTCCTCTCTTTTTTGCTGACATAATTCCGTAAGATATGTTCCAGATAGACGATTAAAATTAGGCTCAAATCGCGTTTCATCCAAAAATGTTGCATACACTACCGCGGCATCCAATTGGTTTACCGATAGCGGATTCTGAACCAAAAAATGACGAAGTGCAGTCGGCAAATTGAAATAACGTTTCAATTCAATTAGCCAATGATTAAATTGCGGTAAAGAATCGATTAAGTTCTTGATAAAACCTTCCATCTCCGAGATGGAACGAGCTTCATCCAATTGAAAAAGATAACGACATTGGGCATTAAACTTAACAATTTCCGGGTGAATTTTGCTAAGTTCCAGAATCAAGTTCTGCGACTCTGGATGCTCTAAAATCGAAAGATAATCATTTTCAGAAACGGCATTCAACTTTGACCTCAATTTAAAGATGAGATCAATTTCACGCTCTGGATCATTGATATTATAGGTATGTTTTAATTTTACTTTGAGTTCTTCAAATTCACCTTCCAACCTAAATTCTAATTTTAGACCCTCCAACAACTTCAACTTGGTATGATCAGAAATACCCGAATGAAAATCACGAAAAACAGTCTTTAATTTAGCAGGATTTCTTTTCAATCGGCTGAATAAACTACGTTCTTGCTGTTGTCTTTCGGACTGCGTGATTAAATCCATCAATTCGTTAATTTCGCTCATAGAAGGCTTGGACGTCCATTTATCATTCGCCTTCCGGGCTTGGGTCAATCTCGTTTGCAACAAATCGTATTTCTTGGCTACAGTATTAAACGAAGTATACTTTTTGGCATCACTGTTTATCAGGTCTATTTGTACCTTATCGACCATATTTAAAACACTGCCAGTGATTGCTAAACGGGTAAAATCGTCGATCTTTCCGTTCAATTTATAGTCCTTCTGAATTCGCCCAATTTCATTTAAATTCGAGCTTAAATCCAACAGTCGCTTTTCCAATGTCACAATCACATTTTGCTCTGAAAACAAGGCTGGATTTAGGGCTGTAAAAATAAGTTGCCCTATCGATTGCTCTTCGAAAACGGGTAATAATTGTGATTCTAGCTCAAGCAAAAAAGATTTCGCATCATTCCAAGCCAAGAAGTCCGGAACAAGTCCTTTCAATTGCAATGCTGACGCTTGAAATCCACTCATAAAAAGGCGATTGATCAAATCAGCTAAATCAGTTTGAATAGATGGTCGATAATCGCTTATTTTTCGTGGATAAATTGAAAAAATAGGACCTTCATCACCGCTACTTCCATTTGATATGACATGCGTTGGAAATTCACTTTGATATAAGTTCTCCCAAGTGCGTTTGAGCGCAGCATAAAAAGCCTTTTTTTGATTTTTACCCGTATTAAAATAAGCCACTAAATCACCCAAATCCATCCGTTTCAAACGATTTGCAACAACATCCAAGGCTGACTTTTTTTCAGAAACGAAAAGAATTTTTTTTCCTTGGCTCAAAAAGGCCGCCATTAATGCAACTATGGTATGTGACTTGCCTGTTCCTGGAGGGCCTTGAATTACAGTGTTACCCTTTAATGAACGCTCAATTGCATTTCGTTGCGATTCATCCACGAAGGCTACGGGTTGAAATTTCTTGTGTTTCTCGTCTAACGCGTCGTTTTGATCACCAACAAGCAGTTGACTGAGTGTATTGTTCGGCGCTAATCGAATATGATCATAATCTGAACTAAGCGTACTTTTTTTATAATTGAAAAGACCAACCGTTTGACGCACGATCAATTGCCATCCTTTCACTTCATCAAACCATTTTACTTGATCAAAGGTAGGAGAATCGCTTTTATCCTTATCCGCAAAATATTCCCGAATGAGCTGCACACCCTCGTCCAAATCGTCAAAATGAGAGGGAAGGATAAGCCCATAAATTTGTTGAAAATAATGCCTTAATAATGGATTTACATGATAACCTTCCATGTTTACTTCAACACGATACGTCGTCTCTATCTTACGAATACGCTTGATTTTACAAGGTTTATAAAATAGCGGAGACGTATAGAAGATCTTTTCGTTGATATCGTTTGAAGAAGGAGGAGACCATTTAACGAAAACAGCTACTTGTAAAGCCGTTTCTAATCCATATTCGGTTTGATAAAAGCGTGACTTTGTGTACAGTTTCTCCAATTTCTTCTGCTCTTCGTGATCATCTCCAAACAAATAAAGAGAAGTCGGCTTGATATGCAGAAACCGATTGCGCTTTGAAAAATCCAATAACGCTTTTTGCAACTGATCTATCTGATCCAGCATCATTAAAAATGGAGATTACAAAGATTAACCAAATCGCCATCACCATGATGGTAAGCCATAATTCCTGCCTTTTTTGCACCTTCAATATGTTGCAGGCTGTCGTCGACGAAAGCGACAGAAGACGGCGTTAAATGATGATGGGCCAAAATAGTTTGAAACGCTTCCACATTGGGTTTGCGTTGTCCAATTTCGTGTGAATAATATGTTTTATCAAAAAGTTTTTCAAGCAAAAATTCATCCCCATGTTGCTTACCTATCAATTTACGAAATTGCCTAAGATGGATCGCATTTGTATTACTAAAAAGGAGCAGTTGATATTTACTTTTTAAGCTATTTAATAAAGAAATTCGTGAAGCAGGCAAATCCAATAACATGGCGTTCCATGCCTGATCTATTTTTTCATCATCTACATTCACACCAATTATTTTGCGAATACCCTCTCTAAATTCATGATCATCAATAGCTCCAATTTCAAAGTCGTCAAAGAGTGACAATTGCATTGCCTGCGAATAACGCGCTTGAAAATCACGACCTCCAAGTTCTTGAAAAGCGTTTATCGTTAGAGAATAATCCAAATTAAGTATCACTCCACCTAAATCAAAAAGTAATGTTGAAACCCCTTGTTGCATTTCCGAAATTTAATCAATTTTCACCATTCAATTTGCGATTTAAGAATTGATTTGTTATACTTATAGTTGAGTAACCACGATACACCCGAGAGAACGCTAAAAATATCTTTAATTGATGACGATAAGTTATCAAGATTTGTGTTGAAAAAATACATTGATAAAACTAATTTTTTATATTTATATAAAGAATATGAATCTGCCGTTTCGGCAATTGAAGATCCAAATCTTAACACAGCTGACCTTCTAATTTTAGACATTGAAATGCCTAAATTAATTGGATTAGACTTTATGGATAATGTGGATCTAAAACCGAAAGTGATTATCACGTCAATCAATTGCGATTATGCCGTCAGAGCTTTTGATTTTGATGTTGTGGATTTTTTAGCAAAGCCTGTTTCATACAGTCGTTTTCTTCAAAGTGTTTACGGCGCCCAAACTAGAATTGATAGTGAAGTAAGTCAACTTCCCGCGAGCAATCATATCTATATTCGTAGCAATAATGGTTATACCCGTGTAAATTTTGACGAAATTATTTATGTTGAAGCTTACGCAGACTATATGAATATCTACACCCGTAAAGAAAGGTTTACAGCACTTTCTACTATGAAAGCAATAGAAGAGCGTCTTCCGAGAGACAAGTTTATTCGGGTTCACCGGTCCTATTTAGTGCATATAGATAAAATCCACCGATTCGAAGATAATATGATTCAATTAGGTAAAAAAATCATACCGGTAAGTCGATCATGTAGGGAAAACTTAGTCAAATTACTCAATTTTTTTTAGTGAATTCTGCGTTGAAAGGACACTTTATCGAATTTCATAAACCGTTTAACGTAAAGCTTCATTTTAACGAGCCCCCATCTCAAAAGGTTTCATACCTTAAAAGCAATGAAACGAGATGATATCAATATTGTTCTAATTGATGACGACCTATATTTCACAGGAATTTTAACGAGTCAATTGAAAGATTTACCGTATGCCAAAATTAATACCTTCACTCTTTTTTCTGATGCCTTAATGTATAACATCAAATCAGCAGATTTAATTATCATTGATGAAAAAGTAAACGGGTTAAATGGCATAGATCAAATCCCTCATTTCAGATCAATTGCTTTAAAAACTACCATTGTATACTTGAGTAAAAACAGAACAGTTACAACCTTCTCTATGGCAAAGCTCGCAGGAGCAGATTATATTTTCACAAAAGACTCAACGGTACATGAAACAATAAAAGCACTTTTGCTGCAAATGCCAGTACCCACCGAAAAACAAAAACGAAATCGCTCTAAAATCAAATCAAAACTGCCATTTTTTAAACCAAAAAAACCGCAAATCTACTTCTTGGATGACGACAAACTTTTCACTTCATTTGTCCATTATAAATTAAAAAATGATCGTGAATTCGATTTGGTTACGTACAACGATATTCAATTGTTTTTAACCGCAGTTCGAGATAAAAAACCCAAAATAATATTACTTGAGTGTCATTTAAATTATAAGACAAGCAGAGAACTTGTAGATTTATTTGTTCAGCAATCTCCTTTATCAAAAATTGTAATGATGAGCGGACAATCAGATTTAGCGGTTACCATGGACTTATTTAAAGCTGGTATTTCAGATTACGTGGTTAAAAACAAGGAATGGGAATCCACCCTAAGATCCGTAATTCATAAACATCTCAAGTCTTAAATGATCCAATATAAACTATGTACACACAATTCAATGAAAAATCCTGTCGAAATTTTGCAAAATTGATTTAATCCGATACCTTTGCACCCGCTCGATTTTTTGGATCTATCCTCAATCGTGTGTCGCTTAAAGCGTTTTATGAACGAATTAAGGGAGTAAAACAGGAGCCCTACTTCTGTATAAAAATTTTAGGGCCTATAGCTCAGTAGGTTAGAGCACCTGACTCATAATCAGGGGGTGCCTGGTTCGAGCCCAGGTGGGCCCACAAGGGGAACATTTTGTTCCCCTTTTTTAAACTTTGGCTCCGTGGCGCATCCCGATAGTTATCGGGAGAATAGCGCAATTAAAACGAACTACAACGGAATAGTTCATATTTGGCTCCGTGGCGCAACTGAATAGCGCATCAGATTTCGGCTCTGAGGGTTGGGGGTTTGAATCCCTCCGGGGTCACAAAAAAAGTCTAACACCACTGGTGTTGGGCTTTTTTGTTTTATATGCGATTCTGAGCAACAGCTCAAGGGA
>JALQVX010000108.1 GCA_023263555.1 Crocinitomix sp. | reverse complement strand
TACAAACGGCGCCCTATACGCAAGTATGACCGGAACGGGATCTTCTGTTTATGGTATCTTCAAAGAAAAGCCATCTTCAATTCTAAAGGAAGCACCTTTTGCGCATTTCTACGAATGGATTTCAATACTTAAAGCGTGAAGTGATGGCTGAACAATTAAAACACATGTTTAATGCAGCCTTTGTCGATCGTTTGGCCCTTGAGTTAAAAACGATCGATCCGACTTTTAATTCACACAGCTTTATAAAAAGTATAATTTCGAAAGATTGGGTATCACTTGAGCTTAAAGCGAGAGCCGAAAAGATCGCCGTAAAAATAGAAGATCACCTTCCCTATTCTTTCCATGATCAAATTATTATCATTCAGCAAGTTGCTCCAAAATTCAGTGGATTTCAAGGTATAATATTCCCCACATTCGTTGAACACTTTGGATTAGATTACCCAACCATAGCAATCCCTGCACTAAAAGAACTTACACCTTACTCTTCAAGTGAATTTGCGATTCGTCCCTTTTTAATAAGATATCCAGAAACACTAGAAACCCTTTATAAGTGGAGTTTGGACGAGAATTACTACGTTCGACGCCTGGCGTGTGAAGGCTGTCGCCCCTTACTTCCTTGGGCTATGAAATTAGGACAATATGTAGATGATCCACTCCCGATAATTCCGATCCTCCGAACCCTTAAAAACGATCCTGAAGATTACGTTTATAGAAGTGTCGCAAATAATTTAAATGATATTTCGAAACATCATCCTCAGCTCGTATTAGACTTGTGTAGAGAATGGGTCACTGAATCGAAAACAACACGATGGGTTGCTAAACACGCCTTGCGAACTCTTTTAAAAGCGGGGAATCAAGAAGCAATGCAACTTTTCGGCTTTGGATCAATTGCGAATATGAAGTTGGTCAATTTCAAACTCAAAGACATGCAGCTTCCTATTGGTCACTCAACTCTTTTTTCTTGTACAGCAAAAAACGAAGGCAAACCCGGTAGATTCAGATTCGAATACAGCATTGGTTATCTAAAAAAAAGCGGTCAACACAATGAAAAAGTATTTCAAATTAGAGAACTGGTATTAAATACAAACGAAATTGTGGAAATCGAAAAGAAAGTGGATTTTAAAAATTTAAGTACGCGTAAACATTACCCAGGCCCTCATTATCTTACCTTAAAAATTAACGGAACCCCGCAGAATCGTGTCGAATTTAAACTGCTTTAACACTGCGAAGTTAGATCCTATGAATTGCCGTAAATTGATTATCTTGTCCTTTTAATGATGATTCGCATGAAGCACTTAAAACACCTTCTATTTATGCTCCTGATAGGACCAACCTTGAGTTGCTCGACTTTATCGCCTTCCTCATCAAACACCATCTTTAATTCCTCCAAAACAAAACTTAATCTTTCTCATAGTCATCTCACAGAAATACCAGATTATGTTTTTAAGTTGACCGACCTAACTGTCCTAAATTTACACCATAACCAAATCACTTCCATTCCCCCTGAGATTAAAAATCTTGTAAATCTAAAGAAGTTGATCATCAGTAGAAATGAGTTGACCGAGCTACCTCCAGAAATAGGTGAACTAAAAAATCTAGAAATCCTCTCGTTGAAAGCAAATAAATTAAAACGACTGCCAGATGAAATTGGAAATTTAGAAAACCTTGAATTATTCAGATTGAGTTTTAATCAATTGACATATCTCCCCACTACCATTGGCAATTTAGATTCATTGAGTCATTTTTATATCGATTATAATCGGATTGAAATTTTACCCAATGAAATAGGCAAACTTCAAGGCTTAATTGAATTTATTATTGGACGAAATTTTCTTGACCAATTACCACCCGAATTCTATACACTAAAACATTTAAATGTTTTGGATTTATCCTATTGTGGACCAACCTTTCAAATTGCTTATGAAATTTGTCAAATGCGAAGTATAGAAACCTTATATATCGATATAACTACGCTTAATTTTGCTCCAAGATGCATTGAAGTTCGTTCGAACGGTGTTCGGTTCAATCTAATTATTCGTTAACTAAATTTTATCACCCATTTCAGAAATACGAATGAGGGTAAATCCTAAATTCGCCTCTTCTTTCAGTCGATTGATCAAATCCAGCCTTGCATTATTGATTGTTGATTCATAGACCAAATAATACCTTCCTGAACTTAAACCTTCATTCATTGAGATTTGCTGCAAACTTTGCACAATGACACGGAATTGACTAATCTTCCCTTGTATAGTTTGTAAAGAAGCTGAAAAATCAACGGCAAAGAAAACGGTATAGAAATTATTCTTTCGACACAAGTCTACACGCATATCCTTATAGATAAATGGAAATTCATTGGCAGACAAGGTGAAGTTTTTCTCAAAATCAGCGAATTTCTTTGTTGCAGTGTATTGCCGAATACGCGTTTTGAAATTAGGTCCTTTTTTCTTTGTTTCTTTTGGTAGATAAGGTTCACCTATAAACTTCTCGTACAAGGCGCTAAACACGCGAGTGGCATCTGATTTTTTTAAATCCTTATTTAATTCTATCAAATCAGCGTATTGAATGAGCCCCTTTTTTTTTGCCACTAATTCCTTGAGTATTTTTTTTGCATAAGGAGGATCAAAAAGCGAAAGTGTTTCCTCGCCTCTTCTGATTTTATTGACGTCCCAATCTAAAAAATAAAAACCTTTTCGAATGGCTGCTTTGATTTCAGAACTCACTCCATTCAGTGCGAAATTTAATTTGCGCTCTGAAAGTGCAAAAAATGGAACTCCTTCTATATTCATTAACATTCCCACCGCAATTCTCTCTTCAGAGAATCGATTAGGAACACAATAAATAAGTGTAAAAAAACAATTCATAATTAATAAATGTAAGGACGAATATACTGTTGCAAAGCTGCTAAGCGATCCATATTAAGTGCCCGGTTAAGCCACAATGACTTGTCGATCCAATTCCCAGTAGATGAAGCGTATTGTGTTAAGGCTAATTGCAATTTTGCCTCAAATTTACTATCAATTAAGACAAAAAAACTTTCGAATGCATTTTGTAGATCACTTTTCTTTAAGGATTTGAGCGTAAACCTCCCAAAGTCATCCATCCAAAAATCGCCTGTCCCAAACGACTTAAAATCAATATTGTCGCTTAAAAAAAGAAGATGACTCTTTCGTTTGTGAAACATGCCGATTCCTGAAAAATGGTTTGGTTTTCCCACATAATTTTGAAGCAAGAAATACGTAAACAAACGAGCTGGATAAACGAATTGTTTCACATCCATAAACTTCAGCGTGAAACTGTCCATCTCTTCCATTTCATCCGGAATTTGAAGGTAAATAGCGGAGGTATTCTCTTTGTTATACTCCCATTTTTCGCACGGCAAATGAAGTTGTGTCAAAAACTGATGATAAATCACATAAGATGGATCTGCCTGCTTAGGTTCATATGTTTGCATTGCGTCACTCAACAATAAACCGCCTGTCCGTCTCGCAAGTACTTTCATTATTTAGCCGTTTCCTTAAGCATTGGAACAAAACTAAAAACCCCCAGTTGAGATTTCGTAATTGATCCGTCTTCCTCCTTTACGATAAGAAGCATTTCTTGGTCTTTCCCTGCCCCAATAGGTATTACAAGTCGCCCATTTGGTTTTAATTGACTCACCAATTCGTCTGGAATGTATGGCGCACCGCAAGTGACAATGATTTTATCAAAAGGAGCGAAACTCGGCCATCCAATATAGCCATCTCCGAATTTCAATTTCGCGGGATACCCTAACTTTGGAACAATTTGATTGGCTTTTAAATACAATTCACGTTGACGTTCGATCGAAAATACTTTTGCTCCCATTTCACAGAGAATGGATGTTTGAAAACCAGAACCTGTTCCAATTTCCAATACTTTATCTCCTTTTTTTAATTCAAGCAATTCTGTTTGAAAGGCCACAGTGTATGGATGCGAAATCGTTTGCCCTGCTCCAATTTGGAAGGCCATATTCGAATACGCTTGTTCGGTAAACACAGCATCCAAAAAAAAGTGACGAGGCACATTCATGATCGCTTCTAAAACGCGTTTGTCTTTAATGCCTTTTTGCTCAAGTTCACTTACAAGCTGCTTTCGCATGCCTTTATGTCTGTACGAATCTATCATTTGTAGTTATAAGGGGGACTGACTTCATAATCACCGCTTCAAAAATAAGTAGAATTGCACTGTGAATCTAATTTGAACAGTAGAATAAATTAACAGTTAACGGTTAGCTTTTAGTTTTTGAGCATCAAATAATATGATCCAATTGTCACACAAATTTACTGAAAATTGCGTGATTATTCAGTCAAACTCTAGGCATGAACGAAAAATAAGACAAAAAGTTTGTAAAAAAATTTCCTATCGCCAATAATACGAATGTTGAGTAAGAATCTGATTTCGGAGGGGTCGATATCCTTTGGGCAATGGTTCTGGATTTAACGGAATAGAATTGCCGAAATATGGACTTATTAAACCACTTCCCAGAACAATACCGGGGCTCTCCCACCAAAAAAAAACAAATTATTGTTTGAGTATTGATAAAATCGTTAAGTTTGAGT
>JALQVX010000227.1 GCA_023263555.1 Crocinitomix sp. | reverse complement strand
GAAATCATCTTTCACAATAATTCCTTTATCTCCAACTTGACCTCCTGACTCTGCATAAAATGGAGTTTGATTTAAAACTATCATACCTTCATCATCTTTGTTGAGTACTGAAACTTCTTTATGATTTTTCAATAAGCATTTTATAATTCCTTGCGCTTGGTCATTTTCATAACCAAGAAATTCTGTTGAACCAATTTTTTCTTTAATCCCAAACCAAATTTTTTCTACAGCACTGTCACCAGAACCTTTCCAATTTTTTCTTGCAAGCTCTATGCTTTCTCGCATCAATTCACCGAACCTATCTTTATCAAATTTTAAAGATTTTAATATTGTCGAATTTACTACAAAAGCTTGTGCATTAGATTACGACTCAATGGATGCATTAAAAAATGCAACTGACAAACCGCTTATTGTTATGAATGAAAGTATGCAATTTTCTGCAGGTGTGAATTGTCTGCAAAAAAAAATAATACCCATAAAGATAGGTATTATTTTTTTTTCGATTGAGTATATTTTTGAATTAGTTTTGACCGTAGGCTTGCTTAATAAAGTCGTCGTAAGGCAATACTTTTTCATTTAGTTTAACCGTATTTTTGAAGAAATTGATCATCTTCGAACCGTAAACATTTTCATAGATTTTATCTGCTTCTTCACGGTTTTGAAGGACTGTTTTTGCTTGTTCTTCTAATGCCGAATCTTCTGGAGCAGGAATGCCATATTGGGCGAATTGGTTCGCTAATAGGCCCTTTGTATAGTTGATCATCTCAGCGTTTTCAACTTTAATACCGTTGTCTTTCACTAATTTATTTTGAATCAATTGCCACTTTAAACTTTTCAAATAGCTATCAAAATCACGATCTAACTCTTCTTGAGATATTTTTTTCTCACTTGTGGCCATAATCCAACGCTTCAAGAAATCCTCAGGAAGGTTGAAAGAAGTGGCTTCAATTAATTTTTCTGAAACGGTTTGACTGAAGATACGATCTGAATCATTTCCGAACATGCGCTCTAAATCACCGCCAATACGCTCACGTAATTCTTCCTCCGAGTTAACATTTCCTTCTCCAAACAATTTATCAAAAAGGGCTTGATCAATTGCAGCAGGAATCATTGTTTTGATTTCTGTAATTGTAAAATCAAAATCTCCAGTTAATGCTTCTGCTTCTTCTTTTGAAATCGCAAGCATAGCCGCCATATCGTCAACTCCTTTGGAAACTTTAATCGGTTCAATAGTAATTACTGCACCAACTTTTTGTCCAACAAATTGTTTTTTAGTTGCTTCATCCGCGATAAATTCAACCGAAACAGTAGATGTATTTTTGATGTCTCCGTCTTTTTGAGAAAATTCACCCAATACCATATCCGCTTCACCAACTAATTCTGCTGAAATAAGCGAGCCATATCGGCGTGCTAAGTTTTCAACTTCTTTGTCCAACATTTCTTTCGAAACATCAACCTTTAAATAGTCAATCTTTGTTTTTGCAGATAAATCAACATTGAATTCTGGAGCAACTCCAATTTCATAAGTGAATACGAAGTCGGTAGGATTGTTAAAATCACCTTTTACTTCTTCGTCATATTTTGGAAGTGGATTCCCAAGTACGTTTAAGTTATTGCTGCGGATAAAATCATTCAATGATTCATTCACCACTTTATTTAACTCTTCAGCTAAAACCGATTTACCGTATTTTTTTTGGATCACGCCCATTGGGATTTTTCCAGGTCTAAATCCAGGGATATTTGCTTGCTTACGATACGTGTTCAACGTTTTGCTTACTTTTTCCGCGTAATCTTCAGGTGTAATTTGAACGCGCAAAACTGCATTTAGATCGTCAATTTTTTCCTCAACAACATTCATTTTTATCAATTTTTGATTTAAACAAAAATGGCCTAAGCTATGCCTAGACCATTGTTAGTGCGGGTAGAGGGACTCGAACCCACACGCCGTGAAGCACTAGATCCTAAGTCTAGCATGTCTACCAATTTCACCATACCCGCATTTTTCTCCGCTTTCGAAGAAGGAGCGCAAAGATAAGTAGATTTTTTATTTGAGCAAAATTTTAGCCCGAAATGATTCATATTTTTTCAAAATTTATATTCATTCACTGTAAATACACGAACAATGGACGGTTTTATGGGTTATACGTCACACGCTAACCATGAAATTAGTGTGGTTTTGTTCAACTAAATAACTAATCCTTATTTTTGTACAGTATGCATAAAAAGAAAAGAATTGCGTTACTTGGGTCTACAGGATCTATTGGTACGCAGACGCTTGAAGTGGTAAAAACCTATCCCGATCTGTTCGAGATTTCTGTTTTAACAGCTAATCGCAATGTAGATTTACTGATTGAACAAGCTTTATTGTTTAGACCAAATGTTGTTGTCATAGTTGACGAAGCAGGTTATGAAAAGGCAAATGCTGCTCTATTCGAAGAGGGAATAAAAGTGTATACAGGGGAAGAGGCTTTAGCCGCTGTCACGGAAATGGATGAAGTGGATATTGTTTTAACGGCACTTGTTGGTTTTTCAGGATTGAAACCGACCATACGTGCCATCAATGCAGGGAAGAATATTGCGCTTGCAAATAAAGAGACCTTAGTCGTCGCGGGTGAAATTATTTCGAAATTAGCGATTGAAAAAGGGGTGAGTATCTATCCTGTGGATTCGGAGCACTCCGCTATTTTTCAGTGTTTAGTGGGTGAGGAACGAAATCCAATCGAAAAGATTTATTTAACGGCGTCTGGCGGCCCTTTTAGAGGTAAGAAGCGCGAAGACTTATTGAACACGACAAAAGAGCAAGCGCTTAAACATCCCAATTGGGAAATGGGTGCTAAAATAACGATAGATTCGGCTTCCATGATGAACAAAGGCCTTGAGGTTATCGAGGCAAAATGGCTTTTTAATTTGCGTAATGATCAGATTGATGTGATTGTTCACCCGCAATCAATTGTCCATTCACTCGTGCAGTTCGAAGATGGATCAATGAAAGCCCAAATGGGATTGCCAGACATGAAATTGCCCATTCAATATGCATTAACCTATCCGTATCGTCTAAAAACAGATTTTGAGCGATTTAACTTTTTGGATTATCCCAATCTTACGTTCGAAAAAGCAGATCTCGAAACATTTACTAATTTGCGATTGGCTTATGAAGTGATGGAAATAGGAGGGAATGCGCCGTGTATCTTGAATGCAGCAAATGAAATTGCAGTGGCTGCTTTTTTAAAGGATGAGATAAAGTTTTTACAGCTCGCCGAAGTCAATGAAAAAACAATAAAGGGTGTTGATTTTATCAAACATCCAACCTTGGATGAACTTTATGAGACCGATAGACAAGCAAGACTTTTTGCTCAAAAATATATTGAAAACCTCTAAAGGCTTTGATTAATTGACAATTAGGTTTATCTTTGGTAGTAAACTTACGCTGAAATTAAATTATATGAATAAAATTTTACTTGCTCTTTTTAGTTTTGGAACACTGTTTAGTGCGTCTGCACAGCCAACTTGGAGTGAAGATGCTGCGGCTGTATTTTATAATAATTGCACTGAATGTCATAATCCAGATGGAGTGGGATCATTTTCACTCATGGAATATGGTACTGCGTATGATTATCGATCACTTATTCAAGAATATGTAGAGTTTAATATTATGCCCCCTTGGACAGCCGATTCCTCTTTTCAACATTATTTTGACGAGCGAATTTTAACAGAATACGAGCGCAATACGATTATTGATTGGGCGAATGGCGGCGGATTAGAAGGGGACCCTGCTTTGGCACCTCCTCCTCCTGTTTATTCGGGCGATCAAGTTTTACCAGGTGAACCAGATTTGGTGATTACCATGCCGAACTATATGAGTAAGGCAACAGCATTGCATGACGATTATGTGTGTATTTCCTTACCAACTGGTTTAACAGAGGATAAAAAAATTAAAGCGATTGAAATTATTCCGGGAAATAGATCAATTGTTCACCATTGCCTCGTCTACAATGATGCAGATGGTTCTTACGATACTGATACCATTGGTGGCAACTGCGGTGGACCGTCAACTGAGCCACTAATTGCGGGTTACACGCCGGGTGCACGTCCAACAATTTTCCCTTCTTCTGAAGATTTTTCGAGTGGAATGATTTTGGAGGCAGGTTCAAATATTGTTTTTGCTTTGCACTATCCGCATGGTAGTTATGGTGAATATGATCAAACTAGTGTGCATATTTATTACTATGACGAACCCGTCGCTGATTTTAGAGAGATACTGGCTGGTCCTTATATTCAAAACTGGATGTTTGATTTGCCAGCTGATGAAATTACACCCGTTTCTGCAGTCGTAGAAGATGTTGGATTTGATTTAACCGTTTTGAGCGCTTTTCCTCATATGCATTTATTAGGAAAATCAATTGAAGCTTACGCTATCGATCCTGCCGGCGACACAATTCCTTTTGTTCGTATTCCGAAATGGGATTTTGATTGGCAAGATTTTTACTGGTTTGAATACATGCAACACATGCCGTTAGGAAGTGATTTACATGGAAATGGGGTGTACGACAATACAGTCGCTAATCCACATAACCCTGCCGATCCTCCGGTAGATGTAAGTCCAGGGTTTAATACGACGGATGAAATGTTCTTAATTTATTTCCATATCATGGCTTATCAACCCGGTGATGAACTGATCAATGTAGATAGTTTGAATTCTATTTATTTGGCAGGAATTTCTGAGGTTGCTGATGATAATCAGACTGGAATTAAGGTTTATCCAAACCCGTTTAATGAAACGGTAGCAATTGAATATGGATTGAATGAGAACAGTTATGTGACATTGTATATTTATGATATGTCGGGAAAATTGGTCAAGAAAGTGTTTACCGGTCAACAAGATAGTGGCGATCAATCTGTAGTTTGGGATGGAACGACGGATGAAGGTGTTTCAGTTGCCAAAGGAATTTATCATTATTCTATGCTCATCAACGGGCAACCGTATACAGGGCGAATAGTGAAACAATAACCAACCTTATGAAAGCTAAGCGGCACTTGTTCATTTGAATAAGTGCCGCTTTTTTTATTTCCCGATCTTGTGATGGGTAAACAAAAAAGGGAGCTTAGAAATAAGCATCCTTTGAAATAGATAAAAGAGGATTTTTATTTTGTGATGACAACCTTCTTCATAGTTGTTGATCCATTCTGCGAGAGTTGTAAAATATATTCACCACTGTACAAGGTGCGTGTATCTAGATGCCAAATTGTACTTCCTTGGTTTAAAGTCGTATTTCGCACCAGTTGTCCGCTCATGTCATAGAGTTCTATGATTAAATCAGCTTTCAAAATCGATCCTACTTGGATCGCAATAACGTCTGTAGCTGGATTAGGGAAAACGCTAATTTGAAGGTTGTCCAATTCACTAAATTCTTTAATACCAGCATAGGTTTCAACGGCTTCGCCAATTGATGCCGTCTCTCCGCCAGTCACAATGCCGTAATAGGTTGGACCCACCATATAAGGATATGCTGAATTCCAATCTTCATCTACGGTTGTAAAATAGCAATAGATTCCCTCTGGATATTCGGGTGTAACACAAAAACGGCCATTGTGAATATCTAAATGTCCTGACCCATCAATGAATTCATAATCTTCACGGTACCATCCAAGTGGAAAAGAAGCACTGACTGGTGGTCCATCTGTCACATCTGTTCCATCCGCATAATGTGTTCGAACCGTGATATCTCTTGTTTGGTAACTTGATTCGATTCGTGTAATACCGCCTGTTCCGTCTGCATTTGCATATCCATAAGCGCCATAAATGGGGAAGCCGTCCCAAGCAAATCCAAGTAAAGGTGAATGTTCTGATTCATTGATTACATATAAGCCATCTGCCAAATACATGTCACATATAGCAGAGACTTCGACTAAGTCTAAATTAAATGCCATTGGATTTTGATGGTGGTGGTAAGATCCGCCCAATAATACTCCACCAGGACCTGGAGGACCATCAAAAATAGGTGAAGGATGTCCTTTTGCACAATCAAACCCATCATTTTCGGCTGCTATTGCATTTCGATTCCACACGCCGTCACCTGCCATCATATCATCCATTCCAGTTCCTGAAGAATAAGATGCTCCATCCTTGTAATCATAAGCCGGAACACCGTTAATGAATAAGGCGATTGGACCTAATGGAGTTGTGGTCAATGTTCCCAAATTCTCAGTTGGATTTAGTGGAATTTTAAATAACCATTCGTTATTGGTGGCTAAAGCAGGGTTGCCATCTAAATAAGGACCGACAATATAGGCTGGAACACCACTGCTATTAACGTATGTAAAATTGTCTGAATATTGAACCAATTGAACATTGGCATGCGCTGTATCATTAATAGGGGTATCGCTCCCTTCAACGTAATGACGTCCTGTAATTCCTGTCGTGTTGATCATCCAACTCGTAATAGCAGGATCTGTTTGGCTCATTGCTTGTCCAATTTGGAGGAGTGCAAAAGCAGTGATAAAAGCTTTTTTATTCATGTCTTTTGGTTTCGTTTCATGGTTTGACGTTTTTTTTTTGAATCTTCCCTCGCTTATTCTTTAGGAAATCCAAAAGCAGGGTTGAAAATAAATTCGCGATCACTCAAG
>JALQVX010000388.1 GCA_023263555.1 Crocinitomix sp. | reverse complement strand
ATATCCTTTAGGACACGTGCTAATGGCATTTCGATTTCGTAGAACAATTCTTTCAAATGATCCTTTTCTATTTCAGGTTGAAAAATTGCTTTTAATTGCCAGGTGATATCTGCATCTTCGCATGCATAATCAACGATTTGACTTGGCTCAATATCTTCCATGGTACCCTGAGATTTGCCCTTTTTGCCTATCAAGGTCTCAATTGAAATCGGCTGATAGTTCAGGTATAATTCGGAAAGATAATCCATATTGTGTTTACCCTCTGGTGTAATCAAGTAATGGGCAATCATAGTGTCAAAAAGAGGTCCTCTTACCTTGACACCATATTTCTCAATTATTTTGAGATCATATTTTATATTATGCGCAATTTTCTCAATGGCTTCATTTTCAAAAAAGGCACGAAAATCGTTTACAACCTCTTTTCTTTGATCAGGAGGACAGGCAACATAAAACGCTGTTCCTGCCTGAAAGCAGAATGACATCCCAACGATTTCAGCAGTCATAGCATCTATTCCTGTCGTTTCGGTATCAAAACATACCGATTTTTCCTTGAGTAATAAGGCTAAAAGTTCCGCTCTTTTTTCACTCGAAATAACTAATTCATAATGAGGTTTCGTATCTGCAATAGTTTTGGTCAATCCTCCACGAGCTGCAACGGATTCCTCAGCTTGTACCTCAATCGCGGGACCACCAAATAGATCCAATTGTCCTTCTGCGCGTTGTGTTTGTTGGATGATTATTTCTTCCCCCAAGACACGTTTTGCCATGGTATTAAACTCCAAGAGTGTAAAAATAGCTTTCACCTTTTCGTTATCGGCATCTTCCAATACCAAACTAGCTTCATCAAAGGCAACTTCAACATCAAGATCAATCGTTGCAAGACGTTTTGAATCTAATCCTTGCTGAGCAAAATTGATTACATTCTCTTTTTGTTTACCTTTTAGTTGATCGGCATTAGCAATTAAATTTTCAACCGAACCATATACTTTAATGAGTGATTTTGCCGTCTTTTCGCCAATGCCTGGAATGCCTGGTATATTATCAGCTGTATCACCTTGCAAACCTAAAATATCAATCACCTGCTCAGGTCGCTCCACTTCAAATTTCTCCAATACTTCAGGTACGCCCCATATTTCAATGGGTTTTTTACCACGACTCGGCTTGTACATAAAAATATGCTCTGACACCAATTGAGCAAAATCCTTGTCAGGCGTCATCATATAGGTCGTAAATCCCTCCTTTTCTGCTTTTTTAGCAATTGTTCCTATAATATCATCTGCTTCGTCACCCGGACTGATTAGGATTGGAATATTAAAGGCGCGTACAATTTCTTTAATTGGTTCAATCATACTAGCGATATCCTCGGGCATTGCTTCTCTATGCGCTTTGTATGATTCAAATTCCTCTGCCCTTTTCGTTAACCCAGGTGAATCAAAAACAACCGCAATATGCGTTGGTTTTTCCTTTTTAATCACATCTAGTAATGCATTTGTAAATCCAAAAGCTGCAGAGGTATTTTGACCCTTACTGTTAACACGAGGGTTTTTGATAAAAGCATAATACGCTCTATAAATCAGTGCAAACGCATCAAGTAAGAATAATTTTTTATCGTGTTCTGGTGTCATAATGATGTATTTGTAATGGATTAATTGAGTTGGGTAGCCGGTGCTATAGCCACACCGATATGTTTTTTATAATAGTTCCAGCCTTGGATGATATCGGTTAAACTCTGGGTATCTCCATCCTCAGACATACGCATGATATAATCCGAATTTAATTCACTAGGGTGTTTTGCGCCAGTTGCGGCTAAAAGTTCTAGAAAAGCATGTACCGTATTTTTATGATAATTGGCAGCCCTTACACTTTTTAGTGCAGGATCGAGGCCTTTCATTAAACGTTTATCTTGCGTAGCAATGCCGACAGGACATGTATTGGTATTGCACAATTGCGCGTGAATACAACCAATAGATAGCATCATTGCACGAGCGGATTGTGTCAAGTCCGCACCCAAAGAAAGCGCTTTGATGATACCAAATCCATTAAAAACCTTGCCCGAAGCGATCAGTTTTACATGACTGCGAATGCCGTGTTTGATTAATAATTTATCAGCAATGACCAAGCCTAAATAAAGGGGCATTCCAACATAATTTGCAAATTCTAGCGGAGCAGCTCCCGTTCCTCCTTCTGCTCCATCTATTGAAATAAAATCTGGATAAAGATTTAACTTAACCATGGCTTCGCAAATCGCTTCAAACTCTTCTGCTTTGCCAATACATAATTTCATTCCAACGGGTTTACCACCAGATAATTCGCGCAAAT
This sequence comes from Crocinitomix sp., assembly GCA_023263555.1. Taxonomy (GTDB): domain Bacteria; phylum Bacteroidota; class Bacteroidia; order Flavobacteriales_D; family Crocinitomicaceae; genus Crocinitomix. The sequence continues at coordinate 14,128 of JALQVX010000388.1, read as the reverse complement.
GTTGCACAAATTGAATCATTCCCTCGGGAGAATCAAATGAACTGTGTCCTGGAGGAGATAAAACGGTTTCTCCGGCTATAACCCCTCTAATCGCCGCAATTTCTGGTGTATTTTTTTTACCAGGTAAAACACCTCCATGTCCTGGTTTGGCACCTTGCGATAATTTTAATTCGATCATTTTTACAGCAGGTTTCAAGGCATTTACTTTGAAATTTTCTGCCGAAAAAGTTCCGTCTGCATTTCTGCAACCAAAATACCCTGTTCCAATCTGCCATACAATATCACCACCTTGTAAATGATGAGGGGATAAACCGCCCTCTCCGGTATTTTGGTAAAAACCCCCAATCTTCGCTCCACCGTTTAACGCTTTTACGGCATTTTCAGACAAAGAACCAAAACTCATAGCCGAAATATTATAAAGTGAAGCAGAGTAAGGCTGTTTGCAATCTTTGCCACCAATCAAAACACGCGGTTCTTCCTCTAACACATGAGAAGGATAAAGTGATTGAATGATAAATTCATGACCTTCACTATAAATATCTTCTTCAGTGCCAAAAGCATGTGTAGATCCAAGATTTTTGGCGCGTTGATAAATGACGGCTCGTTTATTCTTGCTAATTGGACGCCCATCTGTTCTTCTCTCCACAAAATATTGCTGAATTTCAGGAGAAATTGACTCTAGCATATAACGCAAATTGCCAATAACCGGAAAGTTTTTTCGAATGGCATGTTCATTTTGCAACACGTCACGAACGCCTATCAAAATGAGCGGTCCAAAAACAACAAAAGCAAAGTAATAATTCGTATTCACAAAGGAGCCTAAAGCAATAATACCGGTACTGATTACAAATGCAATCACAAAAAAAAGTGTTCTTACCATTGGTGTGGATTTAATTGATTTTAAAAATAGCTAGAATTTAATTAACCACACTGAAAAATGGCAATAAATGGCAACTAAACGACCTTGTCGGGTTCTGTTGAATTTGTTTCTGAACGCTCAACTTTTGCAGAACCTATTCCAGGTTCGGGTTTCAAATAAATCTCTGTTTGAGGATAAGGAATTTGAACATTATGCTTTCTAAACTCCTTATCAATCTCAAAACGGATGTCGCTTTTTAGCATTTCGATATATAAATTTTGTTCGGCCCAAAAAATCAAATCCATTTCTAATCCAAAGTCACCAAACTTTAATAACCGTACAAATGGTCGATTCGTTTTTAACACCGCTTCGTGTCGCTCAGCACATTCAATCAAAATCTTTTTCACCAATTCAGTATCAACACCATAGTGCACGGTTAGAGGAATTGAGAAACGATTAACAGGGGTTCCAAAGCTCCAGTTTATAACACTTTCTTGGGTTAGTTTAGAATTTGGAATAACCAATACTTTTTCATCTCTAGTTTCAACTTTAGAGGTGCGGAGGTTGATTTGAATGACTTTGGCAACAAAATTTTCGGTTGAATTTAATGTTTCAATTTCAACGACATCCCCAACCTTAATCGTTCCTTCTAGTAACAATAATATTCCTGAAAAATAATCTCTAAAAATGGATTGCAATCCAAGACCAACACCAACCAATAAGAAGGTTGTTGCCGTTAGGAATAAATCCAAATTCATTCCGAAACTTCGCAGGGAAATAATGATGGCTATTGAGTAAACTAAATATTTTGCAAGTTGCAGATAAATGTATTCCGTTCCAGAATCTATTCGCTCACTTTGGCGAACAGCTTTAAGTAAAAATACTTTCAAAAAGTTAACCGTAAATCGCGCTATAAAGATGATTACTGGAGTGAGAAAGAGATGGTAGACCGAAATGTGAAATTGCTGAATATTAAAGAATTGATAGTTTAATAAATTAGTAAAGTCCAATTCGGGATTCGTTATTTTTAAACTTAAAAAACAGAAATAAGAGGCAACGAGATAAATTAATTGTTTAGACAATTTCCAAACGGCAATCTCTTTTCCTTCAATGGTTAATTGTTTTTCTGTAAGGTGGAGAGCTTTAAAATAACGCTTAATGTATTTGATGAAGACTTTAGAAACCAGATAAATACCTACAAAAAGTATGACATTTAAAATTGTCAGCTGAAAAATCAGTTCGGATGGTTGCGCCTCTAGAGCAGGTATATCGCCATGGGCAGCTACCGCTTCTATCGGTTCTGACCACCAATTGATAATTGGAAAATTGAAAAAATCGTTCATTTCTTTCCGGTTCTTAAATAATTGTTCGACCCAATTTGTCGGACAAAAGTAACTTAACTTTATCTAATTGAATTTGTCGTGTTAAAAGCGAGGTTACTTCATCATAGGATTCAGGTGAGTTTTGCTCGTTTAAAACATGCATGCGCTTTTGTAATTCACTTATTTCTTGTCTCACGCGTCCACTTTTGTAGGAGTAAATCGATTCCATAACAGCTCGATCTAATTTATCAACTTCTGTATTTATACGTACTTTTTGTATGGCCCAATTTGGACTTACTTCATATTTGACTGTAATCAGATCAGCTGCTCGTGTACTGACATTAATATCTTCAAGTTGAATGAAATGGTCAGATTTATACACAATTCCTTTTGCTAAACCCTCAGTGTATTCGTTCAAAATAGTATTAAAAAGTTTGTTTGAAAAATGAATTTCATCTCTCGCTAATTCGTGAACAATGAGTTCAATAACACTAACTTCGACTTCCACTTCGGTCTCATTTCCTGACTCGTCCACTTGAATATTGGTAGTTCGAACTAGAAATAAGCCATAATTGAGTAAGATTCTAACCAGGTCCATTTCGTAATAATAGAGTAAATCTTCCTCTTTTAAATGAACACCCTCTTCTTCCAATAAATCTGGCGGTAGCATGGCTTCAATCGGAATCTCATAATCCATATCTGGATAGGCCGAAGGAGCTTGCGCCACTTTTCGCTCGTTGGTTTGGGTCGTATTATCGTAACGCTGTTTACGATCCTCTATTTTTTGACGTTCAACTAATTTTTTCTGCCGAACTTTATTAACCTCTTGGGTAATTGTATCTTCCGGAATTTCAAAAATTGTAGCACATTCACGACTGTAAATCTGGCGCTTTATAGCATTATCTATAACCGCAACTGAGGCGACAATATCATTAATTAATTGCGCTTTTTTAAGGGGGTCATTTCCGGCATCCTTCAAGAGGATATCCGATTTAAAGACGATAAAATCTTTCGAATTTTCGTCAATATATGTTTTGAGGTTTTCTGTGGTTGATTTTTTCGCAAATGAGTCGGGGTCTTCACCGTCAGGAAACAAAACCACCTTCACATTTAATCCTTCAGCCAAAATCATATCGATTCCTCTGAAGGAGGCTTTTATACCCGCCGAATCTCCATCATAGAGAATCGTGATATTTTCGGTATACCGCTTGATCAGTTTAATTTGATCCGTTGTCAGTGACGTGCCCGAAGATGCGACTACATTTTCAACACCCGCTTGATGAAGCGAAATGACGTCTGTATATCCTTCAACCAAATAACAATTATCATATTTAATAATGGCATTTTTGGCAAAATACAGTCCGTATAAAATTTTACTTTTATTGTATAATTCGCTCTCAGGAGAATTGAAGTATTTTGCAATTTTAGAATCTGTCTTGAGTGTTCGCCCACCAAATCCCAACACTTTTCCTGCAATACTGTGAATAGGAAACATCACCCTACCACGATAAAAGTCAAATTCCCTGCCGTCTTTCGATTTGGTTAATCCTGCTTTAACCAAAATGTCCAACTTATAACCTTTCGCTCGAGCTACTTTTGTAAATCCATCCGATTCATCTAAGCAATAACCCAATTGGAATTTCTCTATGATATCTTCTCGAAATCCTCTTTCTATAAAATATGACAGACCAATTGCCTTCCCTTGCGGATGATTTAAAAGGTTGCCATTAAAGGTGTTTTTTGCAAATTCATTGACGACACTTAAGCTTTCTCGTTCTGTATATTGCGCAATCTCTTCTGCACTTCGTTCCCGATCCTCTTTTATCTCAATATTGTATTTATTGGCGAGCCACCGCAGGGCCTCGACATAACTGAAATGTTCGGCCTCCATTAAAAATGAAACCACATTTCCACCCTTAGAAGAACTAAAACACTTCCAAATTTGTTTGGCTGGAGACACCATGAAAGAAGGTGTACGTTCATCTACGAAAGGACTTTTGCCTTTATAATTAGATCCCGATTTTTTCAATTGTACAAATTCTCCAATAACTTCCTCTACACGAGCAGTTTGAAAAATTTCATCTATGGTTTCCTTTGGTATCATTGAATGATGTACAATCCTTTTTTAAAAATATAAAACTTTCTACAAAAATAGCCAAAACGAGCACTGAGTGTGAAAAAGGATCGAATAAAATAAGTTAAATCTGAAATGAATAAACAAGGCAACCTTTTGAAAAAGGAGTTGTAATGAACAAAACAAATAAGCAAATTAAAATGAAAAAACTATTCACACTTTTCTCTCTCGGTTTCTTTGCATCTAGCGTAATGGCTCAAGATACAACAGATTGTTTACTGAATGTAAACTTCACCTATTCAATTGACGGCGAAACAATTTATTTCACAAATACATCCTTAGAAGAACCCTTAGATGCAAATTATGATTGGTGGATTCCTCCTTTTTCTTCTGTTGAGGAAGATCCAAGTTTTTTAATTTCAGATTTGGAAGATCCAACACTTGCATGTTTGACGGTTAATAACGACGATTGGTCATGTTATGATACACTTTGCATGACGATTTCTTTTGTCGAAGATTCCGTTGTCGTCGAAGATTCTACAGATTGTGCACTTGTGGTGAGTTTTTCTACGCTTGCATCAGAAACTATTTTGTATTGTACAAATACATCTACAGGAGAACCCGCGGATGCGTCTTATCGCTGGTATATAGATGGGTTACTTTCATCCAGTGATGAAAATCCAAGTTTTGATCTTGCTCTTTTTGATGAATCCACTTGGTTGTGTCTAGAAATTATGGATAGTATTGGTTTATGTTATGACTCAACATGCACACAAATTAATGTCGACTCGGTTGCATTTGATTCTACTGCGAACATTCGAACAACTGAAATAGGAGAATTTAAAGTATATCCTAATCCAGCAACCTCAGAAATTAATATCGCATTTGAAGACACAAATGAAGGAAAAGAAATCTACATTCACAATGCGTTTGGGGAGCTTGTTCTCTTTGAAAAAATAGATAAGAGTTCGTCTTCTATTCTTATTTCAATTGTGGATCTACCCTCAGGTTATTACAGTGTTACTGTTATCGATTCTTCCAAATCATTAGGGGCAATGCACCAGAAGTTTGTAAAGTATAAGTAGACAATCAAATTGTATGGGGATACAGTTGATTATATGGAGCGTCTCGAGTAATCGAGGCGCTTTTTTTCTTTAAAATAATTGAGAAAAACGACTAAATTTGTAGAAAATTCAAGTACTGAACCGAAAAGAAAAAATAGAACATTTTAGTCAACAATTAAAGCCGTTTTTACCACCTGAAACAGGAGCCTATATTGCGGAATTTTTAATTGATAAGGTTGTGCACTTCACAGTGAGTCAAAAACGCAAGACGAAATTGGGAGATTATCGGCATCCCTTCAAAGGCAGTCCGCACAAAATCTCTGTGAATGGCGATTTAAATCGATATGCATTTTTAATAACTACCTTGCACGAAATGGCCCATCTAACCACTTTTGAGCGGTTTGGGAATCGGATAAAACCCCACGGTGATGAATGGAAAAATGAGTTTAAAGCCATAAGTCAGCCCATTTTGGCCAAAAATATTCTTCCGGAAGATGTTACGCTTGCATTAAACAATTATTTAAAAAATGCGAAGGCATCTTCCTGTTCTGATGATCGTTTATACCGCGTCTTAAAAAGATATGATAAACGAGTAGGCGTGCATCTTGAAGAATTAAAAACTGGCGCTATTTTCAAACTTAATGGTAAAACTTTCGTTAAAGGAAAAAGGCTTCGGTCAAGATTTGAATGTGATGAACTATCTTCGCAGAAAAAATATCGTGTTTTGGGTTTAGCGGAAGTGGAAGTACTGACGAGTGCGTAATGTAGAAGCGGTTTTAATTGAAAAGAAAATTAAGGTTTTAAATTAGCAAAAATAGCATGAATAATAATTTTGCAGTGATCATGGCGGGCGGGATCGGTAGTCGCTTTTGGCCTATGAGTCAAGAGTCTCATCCGAAACAATTTTTAGATGTATTGGGAATTGGAAAAACGCTAATTCAAATGACCTATGATCGCCTGCGTAAATTGGTGCCGGATGAGCAAATTTATGTTGTTACCAATGCTATTTATGCGGACCTCGTAAAATCTCAGATTGGCATTCCTGATGCGCAGATTCTGACTGAACCCATGCGCAAGAACACGGCTGCATGTATTGCTTATGCATCCCATAAAATATATAACCTCAATCCGAATGCGAATCTAATCGTGGCACCTTCTGATCATTTGATCATGAATGAAGATCGATTTATTGATATTGTGAATGTTGGATTAAAAACGGCAGAGAATGAAGGTACGCTGGTTACCTTAGGCATCAAGCCGTCTCGACCTGATACAGGGTATGGTTATATTCAATTCGAAGATGGACGGGACATTTTGATGGGCGAAGTAAGAAATGTACGTCAATTCATGGAGAAACCCAATCGTGAATTGGCTGAAATTTTTTTGAAAAGTGGCGATTATTACTGGAATTCGGGCATTTTTATTTGGAAGGCAAGTATCATTATTGAATCCTTGCAAAAATTCAAACCGAAATTGAATGCTTTGTTTGTTTCAAAAGGAGCAGACTACAATACACCAAAAGAACAAGATTTTATCAATCAAGCCTTTTATGCCTGTGAGGATATTTCTATCGATTTTGCCGTTCTCGAAAACGCTAAAAATGTACAGGTTGTCCTTGCTAATTTTGGATGGTCAGATCTTGGTACATGGGTATCTTTGTACACGCATTTAGAGCGTGATGTCGAAGGAAATGCAGTAATCGGAGATCGGGTCCATCTTTTTGAAAGTGAAAACTGTATCGTGAACTTGCCTGACGGTAAAACAGCCTTATTACAAGGGTTACAAGATTATATAGTTGTTGAGGCACATGGAATATTGATGGTTGTCAAAAAAGATCACGAACAACGCATCAAAGATTATTTGAAAGAAATCAAGAAAAAAGAGGCGAACTAAATTTATCTATTCGATCCAGAAAAGATAAGGAAGTCGCGCTTGAATGTGTTGCTTAGAGCCAATTGTTTTCAAATAACTGTACATATCCATCAATTGCAATTCCAGTTGTGTTTTTGCCGTAGCATCCGATTCTGCATTCTCAAATGTCTCTAGCAATTCCAATAAACCATTGTCCTTTGCTTCTGGATAATGACGAATTGCAATATCTTCTGTTTTGATATCTGCTTTCAAAGCGGCATAAGCAATTGCATCACGCAAACCACCGAATGTATCGATTAGCCCAATTTGCATTGCATCTGTTCCCGCCCAAACACGTCCTTGTCCAATGCTGTCAACCTCTGCTTTTGTCATCCCTCTTCCTGAGGCTACTTTCGAAATAAAATCATCATAGATATCATCTACACCTTGCTGAATTAATTTCAGTTCCGATTCGGTAAGGCGTTTATTCATGGACAAGACACTATGCTCATTCGTTTGAACGCGATCAAAGGTAACGCCAAGTTTATTTTTAAACATATCTCCAGTGTAAGGGATGATACCAAAAACACCTATTGAACCGGTAATGGTATTGGGCTGTGCAAAAATTCGATCAGCCGCACAAGCAATATAATATCCCCCCGAAGCTGCTACATCTCCCATTGAAACAATAACGGGCTTAATTGATTTTGTTAAGATAACTTCCCTCCAAATAATATCACTTGCTAGTGCACTTCCTCCAGGAGAATTGATTCTTAATACAACCGCCTTAATATCGTCGTCTAACCTTGCTTCCCTAATTAATTCAGAAAGACGTGTACCACCAATTGAATTGAAACTTCCAGCACCATCAACAATGTCGCCTTCTGCAAAAATAACGGCTATATTTTTTGAATCCATTTTATCTAAAATGCGCTCTTCTTTCGTCATTTTCATGGCATATTTTTCAAACGAGAGAAGGTTGAGTTCTTCGGCATTTGAGGCGCCAGACTTACGTGTTAAAATATCTAATATCCCGTCGTAATATGTGACGCTATCCGCCATTCTATAGTTTACAGCATCACCTGATTTACGAATAAAAACACTGTCAGCAATTTGATTCAGGTAGGCTACTTTCATGTTTCGTGATTTTGCAATTGACGAGGTCATCTCATTCCACAACGCATTGATGTACTTTTCCGTTTGTAGACGATTAGCATCACTCATTTGCTCATAAATTAAGGGTTCTACTGCGCTCTTAAATTTATTATTTGAACCTCTAATGATTTGCATTTCAACCTCTAATTTCTCCAGTGCTCCCTTTAAGAAAACCAACTCTGCGCCAATCCCCATAAATTCTAACATGCCACTCGGAAAAACATAAAGTTCGTCAGCAACAGAAGAAAGGTAATACGCTTTTTGACTGTAGTTTTCGTGATAAGCAACTAAAAATTTCCCCGATTTTTGGAAGTCGGCTAATGCATCTCTAATTTCTTTTACGGTTGCCATTCCTGCTGCGATATTATCACAATTCAGGAAGATACCCTTAATATTCGCGTCATTTTTGGCCAATTCAATTCCGTCTAAAATATCGGTAAGTCCAAATTGTTTTGATAATTGAAATACCTGAGGATCAAGTTCTGCATACGATCGATCACCAATCATTCCGTCCAATTCCATGTGAAGAACCGTATTGGGTTCTACAACTAATTGTTTTGATTCAAAGGCAGAACCAATACCTGCAACCATGGCACTTAGGATCAATACGAAAATAACAACCACCAAGATTCCCGCAACCAAACTAGCAACTAAACTTGCCCAAAACGTTTTCCAAAATGTCATATTCATAATTAGCCTAATAAGTGATACTTAATGTTTCAAATTTACGTTTTTTTTCGAGATTAGCAGTTTAATAAGCAGCTGATTAATTCCTGTAAAATTGTCTAATCTATAGGTTTTATTAATTTTACCGCATGACCGCTAAACGCCGAATAATTGTCTCTGTTACGAATGATCTTTATACGGATCAGCGCGTGCGAAAGGTATGTGAATTTTTAGTGGAGCAAAATTATACGGTCACCTTGGTTGGAAGACGATTAAAAGGCAGTAAAACCATGCCAAAAACAAGGTATAAAACCAAACGATTTCCTTTGTGGTTTACAAAAGGAGCTTTGTTTTATGCGAATTATAATTTACGGCTATTTTTCTATTTACTTTTTCATAAAGCGGATGTTTTACTCGCGAATGATTTAGATACCCTCTATGCAAATCATTGGGCACGCAAGTTCAAACGCAATTGTCGGTTAATTTATGATTCACATGAATATTATATCGGTGTGCCTGAATTGGTGAGTCGTCCGGCTATCCAAAAAATTTGGCGGGCAATTGAAAAACGCACAGTTCCTAAAGTGGATGTGATGTATACCGTGAATGAATCCATTGCCGAACTCTATCGGAATGAATATAAGCGCGAAGTGAAGATTGTGCGGAATATTTCAGATTTTAAAGGGTTTAATGCTGAGCAAACAAAGACTCAATTAGGCTTGCCTTCCGATAAAGCAATTGTCATTGTTCAAGGAGCAGGAATTAATATTGACCGGGGTGGAGAGGAGATGATCGAAGCCATTCAATTGGTTGAGAATGCTGTTCTAATTTTTGTAGGAGATGGGGATGTTTTACCGCAATTAAAAGCACGTGTCGCTGAGATGAAATGGGAAGATAAAGTGTTGTTTTTTGGGAAAAGACCCTATGATGAACTCATGAATTTTACACAGCTATCAAATGTAGGCGTTTCTATGGATAAAGACACAAATGTGAATTATCGTTTTTCTTTACCCAATAAAATTTTCGATTATATTCATGCTGGTATTCCAATGCTTGTCTCTGATTTGCCAGAAATTCGACGTATAGTTGAAGGATATGATATTGGGCTAATTTGTCCCTCGCATGATCCTAAAATAATAGCGTCTTATCTGACACAAATGATTGGAGATCCTGAACAGCAAAATAAGTTTGAAGAAAATTTAAAAATAGCATCAGCTCAGCTGACTTGGAAAAATGAATGTAAAGTCCTAAAAACAATCTATTGAAGCATCCATCATTTCATATTATCGCCTTTGACGTTCCCTACCCACCAAATTATGGTGGTATTGTAGACGTCTTTTATAAATTGAAAAGCTTGCACGCGGTTGGTGCTAAAATTATTTATCACTGCTTTTATTATGCCGGCCATAATCCTCCGACAGCATTATTAGAGCAATACTGCGAGGAAATCTATTATTACGAGCGTAAGAAAGCACCATGGAAATTAGTGACATCTTCACTGCCTTATGTTGTTTCTAGTCGCGATAATAAAGCCTTGTTAGCGAATTTATTGAAGAATGATGCGCCCATTTTTTTCGACGGAATTCAAACGTGTTACTACATGAATCATCCTAAAATTAGGAATAGAAAGCGTTTTTTTAGAGCGAACAATATAGAGCACGTGTACTATTTTGAATTGGCAAAATGGGAGACATCTTGGTTAAAAAAACAATACTTAAAAATCGAAGCGCGGCGTTTAAAACGATTTGAAAAACAATTAACTGGTGTAGAGGCTATTTTGTCCGTTGCTAAAATGGATATTCAGCATTTTTCGAAGTATGCCAATACATATCATATTCCTCCTTTTTTCAACAGTGATAATCAATCGATTGTTGATGAGGAGCAAAGTGTTCGTCAAGTTTTGTTCCAAGGAAATCTATCTGTAAAAGAGAATGAGTATGCAGCAAAATTCATCCTCAATGAAGTTGCGCCACTGTCGAAAGAGAAAATTATCATTGCCGGAAAAGATCCATCTGATGCACTTATTGATCTTGCAAAAAATCATAAAAATGTGACGCTAATTGCAACGCCGTCTATTGAAAAAATGGATGCACTTATTCGAAACTCTCGTGTAAACTTATTGCTTACTTTTCAGCAGACAGGAATTAAATTGAAACTTTTACATGCGTTAGAATCAGGTCAACACATTATTATTAATGATAAGATGGATGATTCGGGTATTTTCGCTTCGCTTTGCTATGTGGAAAACGAAGCATCCGGAATTGTTAACAGGATGGAGGAATTATTGGATCAACCGTTTACGACTGCTTTAAAAATTGAAAGGGATAGTGAATTCGCTGAAAACTACGGTAACGAAAGAAATGCTAAACGTATTTTAGAATTGATAGCTGTAGGGGTAATCAGCAGTTAGCGAGGGAGGTGATTCAGGAAAAAATCATCTACTGCATCTTGCCAAACTGTTAATCGGTCTGTTCGAAATAGATTGGTTCGCTCAATTGTTAATTCGTAATTCGCTTTGGATTTCTCAAAAGTGGTTTTCATTCGCTGATAGCTATCAATTTCTTCTTCCGCTCGACTCGCGTTGTTTTGGGAGAGATATTGTGCTTCATAATCGGTAAATTCTTTTGCCAATTCCAAGTGAGCAATCATAGATGGGAATTCTTCGTTTGCTTCGTATAAATAAAAACGGACAATCTGCTCACACGCTTTTTTCAGACTAAGATCTCCTTTATGATCACCTAAGGTTGATAAGGCATTTAAACTTTTTTTCGTCGCCGTGATTAATAAACGATTATGACTTTCGAGTAGTTTATTGTTGCGTGTAACAATTGATATGATGATATAATTTTCTTTCACGTTCCCGTCGAAAAAAAGCAGGTAAAAGCTATGATAATAGGTGTAAGCGGAGATGTAGTCTTCGGTATTTTTTAGGCGAAGATTCGCGTCACTCAAATCAATATTCAGTTCATACTGTTTGCTGAAAGCGGCTTGTAATTGAATAAGTTGTTGTACGTTCTGCGCCAATCGATTAGCAAGTATTTCTTTGGCACGAATATAGGCTTCCATTTCTTCAATGGTTTTGTGTGCATAGCTTTCAAGTAGCAATAGGTGCGTGCTGTTTTTCTTTAAACCTTCGCTCGTCAATTCGAGAATAGATTGGATAGAATCGTTGAATTGATGGTTTCGTTTGAACGGTCCAAGGTCCTCACATCTTAACCGCAATGAATCGAGTTCTCTGATGCTTTGTTCCAGAATTGCCTCTGACCGAGAAACACCAAGTTCAGGCAAGATATTGCGTGCATAGGCATCCAAAAGCTGCTCAGCATGATTTATAATAGGTTGGAATTTCAAGAAATAATCAGCTGATTTTTTAGCATGTATAAGCGAGGAATAAGTCAATAAACCCAGAATCAAAATCAATTGATAGAACCTGCTCATGAAGACTAACTCAGCTGTACGAAGACATTTTTTGGTTCAGTAAAAAAGTGAAGTGCTTCAAACCCTCCTTCTCGTCCAACACCAGAATTTTTAGCACCTCCAAAAGGAGTGCGTAAATCTCTTACCAGCCACGCATTTATCCATACAATTCCTGTGTGTAAAAGATCAGCCATGCGGTGAGCACGCGTTAAGTTCTCTGTCCAAAGCGTAGCGGAAAGACCGTATTGGGTGGAATTTGCCATCATCAACACTTCTTCCTCTGTATCAAATGGCGTAATCGTAACAACTGGTCCAAATATTTCTTCTTGATTGGTGCGGCAATCATAGGTTAGGCCTTCAATAATTGTTGGACGCATATAGTATCCTTCGCTGTATTCACCGTCCAAGAAAACCTGCTCACCTCCCGTTAAGACTGTTCCGCCTTCTTCTTTTGCTAGAGCAACATAGGATAGTACTTTTTCGAGATGCGGTTTTGAAACCAATGCGCCTAATTTCGCTTCAGGATCGGTTGGATAAGATACTTTAGATTCGGCTACTCTTTTTACGAATTCGTCTCTGAATTTTTCATAAATCGGACGTTCTACGAAGATCCGAGAGCCACATAAACAAATTTGACCCTGGTTGGCAAATGATGAACGGATGGTGGTAGACAATGCCTTCTTAAAATCACAATCCGCAAAAATGATATTTGGATTTTTACCACCCAATTCGAGTGATAATTTTTTAAACATGGGTGCCGCAATGCGCGCAATGGTCTCTCCTGTTTTCGTTCCGCCCGTAAATGATATGGCTTTTACTTTCGGATCACGAGAAAGTGCATCACCTACTTTATGCCCCAATCCATGCACAATATTCAAAACGCCCGCAGGTAAACCAGCTTCTATACATATTTCGGAGAGTAAATAGGCTGTCATTGGCGTGATTTCCGACGGTTTAGCAACCACACAATTCCCTGCAGCAATCGCTGGTGCAATTTTCCAAGTGAATAAATAAAGTGGTAAATTCCATGGTGAAATACATCCAACCACACCGATCGGTCGACGAAGTGTATAATTGATTCCAACCCCTTCCATATAATGCGATTCGGATGCAAAATGCAAGATGGCCGTCGCAAAAAATCTGAAATTACTAACTGCTCTCGGTATGTCTACATGACTTGCTAAGGAAACCGGTTTTCCATTGTCTAACGATTCGGCTGCTGCAAACTCATCCATGCGTGACTCGATTAAATTTGCAATGCGCACCATAATCGCCGATCGCTCATCCACCGGTGTATTTGACCACTTCGGGAAGGCTTTTTCTGCAGCGGCTACCGCTTGGTCAACATCCGTTTTGTCAGAGTCTGGTATAAGTGAATAAACCGTTCCACGTGAAGGATCAATATTATCAATATAAGCCCCTTCATTAGGCGCCACCATTACGCCGTCTATATAATTTTGCAAATGCATCATGTTCTGTCGTCTTAAATAAAGTGGTTAAAAATACGGATTTTATCCCTTTTATACTACCTTATCATATGGCTTAAACTTCAAATTATTCGTTTTATTTAATGACTTATTTATAAATTAGACTTCTGATGGAAGCAAAATTTTTACTGACAACAATCGAATTTGTAATGTTGGTTGGTTTTATCCTTTTCCTTTTTATCGGATTAGCGGTTTATATTGTGCGTAACCAACAGCAATCCTCAAAAGAAATT
>JALQVX010000386.1 GCA_023263555.1 Crocinitomix sp. | reverse complement strand
CATTTGCTGCTACAAAAACAAGGTTAGGAATGGTAGGGTGATATTTAATTTGATTCACTTGAAAATTACTTCCCAATCCACCTTTACCAAGGATCACAGGGTTATAATTTGTTTCTGTCCACGAATCACCGCCATCCGTTGAGCGATAGATCCCATGCGTCGTTCCGTTTCCTGCATTTCGAATATTGATGAGCACCGAATCTTGATTAGTGGGAGAAACGGCAATGGTATTCACCCCGCTTGCAAAAAGAAAATCAGTTGATCCACCAACCCAAGTCGTTCCGCCATCTATCGTCTTCCAAAAACCACCACTTCGCGATCCAATATACATCACATCTTCGTCCGCTGGGTTTACATAAAATGTTTCCAATCTCCCTAAACCGGCAGCATAGTGCCCTGTGATACTATCGATATTTGCTGGTCCAACTTCTTCCCATCCACCGGCAAAAAGCACTTTATCTTTTGGATTATCTATTATAAAGTGTTCATATGCTTTTCGAACGAAATAAGGATCTTCCGTAGATCGATCACCAGATGGATAATATTTTGATTCGTTAAAATATTTCCAACGTTGATATCCTTTCCAACCGGAACCTTTAGCATCTTTATCAATCGTTGCAAAATAAGCGTCTGCTGCAGCACAAACATCATAGAAATTAACACTATTATCGAGCATCATTTCTTTGTAAGTCACCTGAGAAAAAACAGTTGAAGTACAAGACAAGAGGATAAGAAAAAGGAGGAAGGATATATTCTTCATACTATGGTTTTTTAACGTTGGTAAATATACCTATTGATTCTATAAAATCAAATTCAATAATTTGCTCTACCTTCATCTGTAAGACAAAAGAAGAAGATTTAATTCAATACAATCTTCTTGCGCAAAGTTTCACCCTTTGCACTGCGTAACGTAATAAAATATAAACCTGAAGCTTCTTCGATATTTATCAAGACTGTAGATTGATTTTCGAAGGTTGAAGTATAGACCAATCTTCCAGCAGGATCGTGAATCGTAACTTCCATAGATGACTGAATACTTCCAAAATCCAATGTAAATATGCCATCACTAGGATTCGGATAAATCTGAACGCCATTGCCTTCAAACGAACCAATTTCTAATGCACTGATTTCAGCACATTCAGAAGTATCTGCACAATCACCTTCTGTCACAATCACAGCATAACTGCCATTTTCAAGCGGGACGAATGTTTGATCCACAGCTCCTGCAATTTCAGACCAATCATCATTACAATCTAACCACTGATAGGTCACACCTATTGCATTAGCTGTAAGCTCATAGGTTCCAATTGTAAGTGAGGCATCAACAGAATTAACGGTTAAGTCAATGGTAAGAATTGAATCGCAACCTGCTTCATTGACAAGGGTATCTATATAAATACCACTCTCGGTCCACGTGTAAAGACCGCTTGGTGAAAGATAGGTCTTACAAGCGATTTCGGATAGATCCGATTCTGTCGGTTCTAAAATCGTCAAATTTACTATAATCGACGAATCACAACCCGCATCATTTGTAATGGTATCCAAGTAAATGCCTGACTCGGTCCATGTATACAAGCCGCTTGGAGAAAGAAGAGGTTCGCAAGAAGTTGAAACGATTTCTGCACTTGTCGAATTAATAGACAAATTGATGACCATCACTGAATCGCAGCCATTCACATTAGGTATGGTGTCAAAATAGGTTCCTGATTCTGTCCATAAATAGCCCCCACTTGGCGATAGATAAGGCTCACAAGAAGAAATAGAAGTTAGGGAAAGCGAGTTAGCACAACTAAAAACAATTGAATAATCTTCCACCTCACCAGCAGCCGTTCCACATGGATCCATTGTTCCTCCATATACATTTCTAACACGCAGTCGCGTCGTGTCCGTCAACGTCGCATAACTAGGAACGGTAAATGTCCCAAAAGAAGCATGATCCGCATCAAAACCTGACATTTCGATATATTCATCCTCCTCAAAATAAGCGTTGTGATTATAATCGATCCACGCCCCCATCACATCAGGACCAAAGGCATAATTTAAGTTCGCTTGCAATGTGTAGGTTGAATCCAAATAAAGGGTCGTTACCTGATCCGTAAAATCTCCATAGTAATCTTGAGCACTTGGATTTGAGATCTCTTCCAATTCTACAAAATCAATATAATCCGAACCTGTGCCGGGAGAACCGATTCCTCCACAATATTCAAAAGGACGAATAGCGTACATAAATTTATACGTCTCCGTTGTATCCCCTGCGTCCCCAACAGCAAATACCTTGAAATAAATTTTCGTCCCTTCAGGATAATCAGGAATAGCCGTTTCTGAGACCCAAGTTGTGTCTGAAATGTTTTCCATGTCGATTGAGTTTTCAAAAGTAGGCGCATCAATTGACCATAAAAGGTAGGCAGAACTTATCTCTCCATCATAATGAATTTTGGATGTAACGAACTGATCAACTGATTCTTTTGGTAAATCGAAAGTCGGTTGATCAGTAATTGTTGTCGTCAAAATGGCCGGATAAGTACTCCGATCTCTTAAGGTATATTCCCATACTCCTCGTCCCCAAGTCGCCGCGCGAAGCGTATTCGAACCATAGGCAATATCCAACTCATAAACGGCACAATTCGGTAAATCATCATTGTATAAAATCCAATCTGTTGCATCCATGGTCTTTACGTACACACCAATTTCTGCAGCCACATAAATATTACGTTCAGGACTGTGATCAATTACCGCACCGTGAAGCGGCATACTATTGAGATTAGCAGTAATATTCGTCCATGTATTGCCTAGATCGTGAGAAATATAAATTTTTTGACCATCATTTTGAAAACGATTGTACGTCACAATAATGGTACTATCTCTTCTTGGATCGAATGCGATATCAGTGATGTTGTAATTGGGTAATGTTCCCTTTATACTCGCATATGTTGCGCCACCATCAAGCGAACGCTCAATATTTTGACCACGAGAAACAATAATGATATTCGTATTATTTTCTGCGATAGCCGCTTCTGAAATTTGACCAGAGAACCCCGGTGACCCCATAATGGCCCATGTTGAGGTAAAATTGGTTGTTTTATGTACATTTTCACCAAAATGATAAATGGTTAAATGATCATTTGGGTCATACGCCATTGGGGCAACCCATCCTGAAGAGTGAACCGGTGGCGAAGCGCCTGCGCGGGTCAATCCTCCATTAAATGTTTTTGTACGTATACCGTATTGATAACTGCTGATCATCCAATCAGAGTTCAGGGGATGAATGATACCTTCCATTCCATCTCCACCCGTGTATTCAAGCCAAGTCGTTTTATGTTTAATACTCGTTCCATTGTCTTGCGAACCTACGATTGTGCGGTAATGGTTGGATTGACTGACTCCTAGTGTATAATTCTCGCGAATTGACATGCTGTGATTCAAGTGCTCCCAAGTTAATCCATCATCTAAACTTCTCGCAAAATATCCATCTGTAGCGACATAAAAAACGCCATTAATACATTCAGCTTCTCTCAAATCTGCATGAATATAATGGTCAGAATTGGCATGACGATCTTGTAAGGTCCCAGGACCGTGAGCACCGTCATACAAACTCCACCATGCCGTTTGGTCGAACGTGTAGCCGCCATCTTCAGAAGTATAACAATCCACATAACCGTAAATCATTTTAGTTGAATCCAAATCACCCACTGCAAATCCTTGACTGCCAACTGCGGGATTGCTCACAAAATTAAAAGTTAATCCTGCATCAAACGATTTCCAAATTCCATTGCCAGAAGCAAAATAAACACACTCATCACATTGTGGACTAACATCCAACTGAACACTTGTATTATTGGCATTACCGGGAATCTCAGCAGAACCTGTAAACGTTAAACCTCCATCAATTGATCGGAGTACTTTATTCCTATTGGGATTTTGATTATCATAAATATAGATAATATCGTTGTCAGAAGGATGAAATTCAATATCAGTAATGACACCTCCTGTTTCAAGCGTCCAAGTTGTTAAATCATCATCCGAGCGGTACAAACCATTATTCGTGCACATAAATACTAAATCGGCAACAACAGGATGATAGGCTACTCGGTAAATTTTAAAGTTACTCCCTAACCCTCCTAAGCCAAGAGCAATGGGATTGAATCCAGATTCGTCCCAAGAATCTCCAGCATCCACAGATCTATAAATTCCGTGTGAATTGCCATTCCCAGCATTTTGAACATTAATTAAAACAACATCAGGATCAGAAGGAGCTACTGTTAGGGTATTTACGCCACTTGCAAATAAAAAGTCAGTTAAACCATTACTCCACGTTTCACCTCCGTCCGTTGATCTCCAAAAACCACCGCTTCGTGTTCCGATATAAAAGAGGTTTGCATCCGCCGGATTTACGTAAAATGTTTCCAGTCTTCCTAATCCTGCAGAGTAGTGTCCGGTCACACTATCAACCGTTGCAGGGCCAACCTCTTCCCATCCTCCTGAAAAGAGTGTGCGATCACCAAAAATAAGATTCTCAGCTAGAAACAATTCATATTGCTTGCGCACAAAAAATGGATCTTCGGTTGAACGATCGCCTGATGGGTAATATTTCGATTCATTTTCATATTTCCAACGCTGATATCCTTTCCAACCCGAACCTTTTGCGTCTTTGTCAATCGTTTCAAAATAAGCATCCGCGGCTGCACATACATCATAAAAATTGACAAATGGATCAAGCATTAACTCTTTATAGTTGGATTGTCCAACTGCACTGTTAAAAAGTAAAAAGGTAAACAGAAAGAGTATTGTCTTTAAAAATTTCATGTCTAAATCTTTTGAAGATGACGGCAATTTACGCTTTTAATCCGCAGAATGGATGGTTTTTTAAAGGTAAATCATCAACAACATTTACACAAATAAAATTATAAACTAAAATAAATAGTGTAATTCGTTTTATTTTAGTAATTTTCAGTATAAGTTTCGGTGGAGCAGTATCGGCAATGGTTACCACGTTGAAGAATAATAAAATTCAAAAACGTGAACGTAAATTAGGGAATCATGAATATGTGGAAGGTGTCCCTATTGGAAAGCCATTGCGCTTTAAAAATCAGCTCAGCAAAGAAGAACTAATTGAATTGGGCGAAAAAATCAAGCGTGAAAGACGGAGGATATTTATTCGTGATACTATTTACACGGTTGTGATCATCATGTCGTCTATCATTGCTATTTTCTATTTTGCCTTTTCCTAGTGGATGGGTCAACGGAGAAAATTCCTATCTTTATCGCAGCGAAAATAGATCCATGAAAGCGTATTTTTATCTTGTTCACATTCAATACCTTGGATTTAGATATCACGGTTGGCAAAAGCAGCCCAAGCATAAGACGGTTCATTTTATGGTTGATAAAACGCTTGAACATGTCTTTGGGCATAGTGATTTTAAGACCATAGGATCGAGCAGAACGGATGCAAAAGTTTCCGCGAATCAATCGGCATTTGAATTATTTACGCAGGAGCCAATCGATTTTGACTGGTTTATGGAACGTTTTAATTCGAATCTTCCCAGTGATATCAGAGCGATTTCGATCCAAGAAGTGAATGAAGATTTTAATATCATTCAGACACCAAAAGTAAAAGAATATGCTTATTTCTTTTGCTATGCTGAGAAACCACATCCCTTTAGCGCGGCCTTAATCACGCATTTCAAAGGCGATTTAGATATTCCACTCATGGAAGAGGGAGCGCGCTTATTTGAGGGTGAACACAATTTTAAAAACTACTGTTCTAAACCTTCGGAGAATACGATTTTTGTGCGAACAATAGCCCGTTGCTTCATAGCGAAAAATGATGTCTATACGGCCAATTTTTTTCCAGAACAATCGTATATCCTTCATCTTCATGGACAAGGTTTTTTACGCTATCAGGTTCGTTTAATTATGGCTCAACTCATTCGCTTGGGTAGACATGAAATAAGTTTAGCATTTATTCGCGAAAGTTTGAATGGATTGACAGACGATCAGGTCATTGAAATTGCTCCTTCAAGTGGATTGATGCTGAATAAGATTATCTTTACAGAACTCAACGAGGCACATTAATTTATGAGATTAGATCCTAGTAGATTAACGAATTTTAAGCATGAGTTGATGCTTTTTAGTTTGATATTACTCCTTTTTGGGCAACTCTTCATTCCTCAGGAATATCACGAATTAACCCGTCCTTTCTTTTTTGCACAAACGGTATTTGCTGGCATTGTCTTATTTAGCGAATGGAAGCTTTGGCGAAACATTTTTATCAGCCTGTTCTTCATTATTATTTTCATGGAAATCTATGGTTTTTATTATGACAATGCCGCATTAAATTCACTGTCAGGAATCATTTACATCTTCTTTTTCTTGGCCGTATCAATTGAAACCTACCGTCAAATTTACACAGCAAAAGATGTTCAGCCGGCTATGATTTCAGCTGTTTTCTCTGGATTTATCCTCTTGTGTCTTATGGCGTCGTTGTTTTTCT
>JALQVX010000373.1 GCA_023263555.1 Crocinitomix sp. | reverse complement strand
GAGATCAAGCTATGATAATTACGATTTAATAAGCGATTCACCCCGTTTACTATACCAAAAAAAAATCCCGATCAACTTTCGCCAATCGGGATTACTTAAATCTTATTCAATCTCCTACAAAAACTTAAAGCTTTTTCCAGGATAATACGCCATAGCGCCTAATTCTTCTTCAATACGTAATAATTGATTGTATTTTGCGATCCGATCCGAACGTGAAGCCGAACCGGTTTTAATTTGTCCTGTATTTAAAGCTACCGCTAAATCCGCAATCATACTGTCTTCTGTTTCTCCACTGCGGTGAGACATGACCGACGTATAACTATTGCGCGTTGCCATATTCACCGCATCAATCGTTTCTGAAAGTGTCCCAATTTGGTTCACCTTAATTAGAATTGAATTGGCAATTCCTTGCTCAATTCCTTGCGCCAACCGCTGTGTATTCGTCACAAATAAATCGTCACCAACAATTTGTACGTTTTTACCAATGGCATCCGTTAATTCTTTCCAACCTGCCCAATCATCCTCAGCCAAACCATCTTCGATCGAAACAATTGGATATTTTGCCGTCCACTCTTTCCAAAACGATACCATTTCAGAAGAGGTGCGCACATCTCCCGTCGAATCAAAAACGTATTTACCTTCTTTGTAAAATTCAGAAGATGCCGCATCCAACGCGATATACACGTCTTCGCCTGGTTTATAACCTGCTTTTTCAATCGCCTCTAAAACGACCTCAATCGCCTCTTCGTTTGAACCTAAATTTGGTGCAAAACCGCCTTCATCTCCCACATTCGTGCTATGTCCTTTTTTCTTCAAAACACCTTTTAGCGTATGAAAAATTTCTGTTCCAATTTGCAAACCTTGGCTAAATGTCTCTGCCCCAAAAGGCATCACCATAAATTCTTGAATGTCAATTTTATTATCTGCATGTGAACCACCATTTAAGATGTTCATCATGGGAACAGGAAGGGTATTCGCTCCTACTCCACCCACGTAGCGATACAAAGGCATGCCCGACTCTTGCGCCGCCGCTTTTGCAATCGCCAACGATACACCTAAAATTGCATTGGCACCCAATTTACTTTTGTTCATGGTACCATCCAACGAACGCATATAATTGTCCAATGCCGCTTGATCAAAAATATATTGACCTTCGAGTGCTTCATTTAAAACGGTATTCACATTGTTTACCGCTTTTATTACGCCTTTACCTAGGTAAAAACCTTCATCTCCATCTCTTAACTCTACCGCTTCGTGAATTCCGGTAGATGCGCCTGAAGGAACAGCTGCTCTTCCCATCACACCGTTAGAAGTAAACACTTCTACCTCCACCGTTGGATTCCCTCTCGAATCTAAAATTTGTCTTGCATGTACTTTAGCAATATAACTCATACGCTTTATTTTATGGTTGGTACTGATCGTTGTAAGGACAAACGATTTAGTTCATATTAGCAATAAATTGGTCAAATAAATAACGTGAATCATGTGGACCAGCAGATGCCTCCGGATGATATTGTACCGAGAATACTTTTCTATCTTTTAATTGGATTCCTGCAATCGTATCATCATTCAAGTGAATATGCGTCACCTCAATATTTGCATTATTCGCCATTGATTCACGCGACACAACAAAACCATGATTTTGAGAAGTCACCTCACCTTTCCCCGTCAATAAATTTTTGATCGGATGATTGATTCCACGGTGACCGTTGTGCATCTTCTCTGTTTTCAGTCCTTGACTCAACGCCAAAACTTGGTGCCCCAAACAAATGCCAAAAATAGGCAAATCACTGGCTACCATTTCAGCAACATTTGAAATCACATTTGGCATTGCCGAAGGATCACCAGGACCATTGGACAACATAATTCCATTTGGATTAAACGATTTCAAGTCAGCTAAAGAAGCATTTACAGGAAATACTTTTACATAACATCCTCTATCCGTCAAACAACGAACGATATTTCTTTTTACACCCAAATCGAGCAATGCAACACGTAACGGTGCATTTTCATCCCCACTTACATACGCTTCTTTTGTACTCACTTCGGATGAAAGCTCAAGTCCCTCCATAGAAGGCACCTCTTTTAGTTTTGCTTTTAAACTCTCCAAATTCAAATCGTCAGACGAAATAATCGCATTCATTGCACCTTTATCACGCACATGTCTTACCAAAGCACGAGTGTCAATGTCTGCAATTCCTACCACACTATCATTCACCATAAAATCTTGCAAAGAACCGCTAGCAGAATCACGTGAAAAATTGGGAGAGAATTTTTTTACGACCAATCCAGCAATTTTAATTGAATCCGATTCAACCTCATCCGCATGCACACCATAATTACCGATATGTGCTGTGGTCATAATAAGTATTTGTTTGCAATAAGAAGGATCCGTAAAAACTTCTTGATAGCCTGTCATGCCTGTATTAAAGGCTATTTCACCGGCCGTTGTACCGATTTTTCCAATTGCCCGACCATAAAAAACTGTTCCATCTTCTAATAAAAGTACTGCAGGTTGTTGCTCCATTCTTTCTTTTTTAGTGGCGAATTACGCTTAAATTTCGCTCAGTATATATTGGATCGCAAAGTTAAGATTAATAAAAAGAAGGCACCATAGAATGTTTATAATTTCTTAGTAACGTTGACAAAAAATGTGAAGAAAACTTGAAGTATCCATTTTAGTCCTTTCACCCAAGAAATCAAAATCAAAATAAACCCTTTCCTTTATCCCGCACTGTAGAACCTGATTTTAGTCCTATTACCCCACCCTTCCACCAATTAATAAGGTCTAATTCGATCGAAAATACAGTCCTTTTTTTGGGCAATTTTTTTATCCCTCTCCTCCCCTGAGGCGAGCGATAAAAAACCGGGCTATCCGCACTCGCTTCCCTCCACTTCGTCGTCATGAGAGCTCAAACAATCGCTCCTATCCCTATCGCGGCACCTTACCACCACCCACACAACCCTTCCACACCATTTATC
>JALQVX010000365.1 GCA_023263555.1 Crocinitomix sp. | reverse complement strand
CAGATCAAGTGTGGGATTTTGGGGATGGTACAACAAGTACGGAGGAAAATCCAACCCATGTCTTTTCTATAGAGGGCGATTATATAGTTTGCTTAACAACCATCAGTGATTGTGGTGAAGATGTAATCTGTGATACAGTCAAGGTTTGTTATGACTTTATGCTAGGAGCCGCAATTATGTATTCGCAATCTGGTTTTGATGTTGATTTTGGTGGAGATTATACCGGATCAATTGAAACGTATCACTGGGATTTTGGGGATGGTACAACGAGTAATGACGAGGTCTTCTCATCTCATACCTATACTGAAGATGGTGAATATATCGTTTGCTTAACAGTGACCAATGCATGTGGTACTGAGTTTGTGACCTGCGATACTGTTACTATAAATACGGCAAGTCTTCCGGTTTATCGTTTAAATAAAGTAAGCGTTTATCCGAATCCTTTTAACGAATCGGTTACTTTGAATTTTGGGACAACAGTCGACCAGGTTGCTGTTCTCATAACAGATATTAATGGACGAATTATTGAAACATTAACAGTCAATCAATCTGCTACTTTAACGCTTGATTTAGCGGTTGAAGCTGGGGTTTATTTTGTGCAACTAACTGCAGGAAGCGAAACTCAAATGATCAAAGTGATCAAAAAATAAAGAAAATTAAACAATTAATTAATCCCGATTATTTGCTTTTGCAAGGAATCGGGATTTTTTGTTTTTATTCTGTAATAATCGGTTGGAAAAAATGATCGAATTAGCGGTCACTTCATTCTATTTCAAGTTTTTAAACAATTTTTTTTGAAGTTTATTCACCAATATGTTGGATCGCATTAGAACAAAAGCGTACCTTTGTCAAAAAATAAATCGTAAAGATGAAAAAACTTATACTTAGTGCTGGTTTTCTCTTAGCCAGTTTAGCCTCCATGGCACAAGCGTGCCCTGAACCTTTTTTCTCGGAATATATTGAAGGATCAAGCAATAACAAGGCGATTGAAATTTACAATCCAAGTAATGCACCTCTTGATTTGGAAAATTACATGGTACAACTTTTTACGAATGGTTCACCTACAGCTACTGCCACATTAATTCCAATTGGAATTTTGGAAGCAAACGAAGTATTCGTGATTGCAAATGGAGGAGCTAATGCAACGATCTTAGGACTAAAAGACACAACAAGTTCAGTAGCCAATTATAATGGTGATGACGCCTTGATTATTGTAAACCTTATTTCTGGTGATACTGTTGATATTATTGGAGTTGTTGGAGTAGATCCAGGTACATTTTGGACGGTAGGAGCTGGAACAACGCAAAATTATACGCTTACGCGTCAATTTGCCATCACTGCTGGTGAAACCGATTGGGCAATTGGTGCAACACAATGGGATGTTCATCCTATTGACATGTTAGATTCTTTAGGCGCACATCATGCCGAAGCGATTCCACCAACAATTGTTGCTGATTGGTCAAGCATTTCTACTGATTTAACAGTGAACTTTACGAATGCCTCAACTGGCTTGGTTTCAACCTATGCATGGGATTTTGGTGACGGTGAAACAAGTGATATCGAAAATCCGGAGCATATTTATGCGGCTAATGGGGATTATACAGTATGTCTAATTGCGGGAGGTTGTGATCTTCCAGATACATTGTGTATGACGGTAAATGTTTGCTTAACTGTTGGTGCTGACTATACAGAAAGTGTTGATGGACTTACTGCAAGTTTTACCAATGAGTCTATTGGTGGTGAATTGGAGTATAATTGGGATTTTGGCGACGGTACAACAAGTACATCCTCAGACCCAAGCCATAGCTATGCTGCTGCAGGAGTATATACCGTTTGTCTAATTGCTACAAGTGATTGTGATGCCGACACTGTATGTTCTGAAATAACAATTACATGTGATCTTCCGGAGTCTGATTTTACAAGTGAAGCTCTTGCATTAGATGTGACATTTACGAATGAATCGCTCTTAGGTGATACGTATGCATGGGATTTTGGTGATGGCGAAACAAGTGTTGAAGCGGACCCAACTCATTCTTTCGCTATGAACGGAACCTATTTAGTTTGTTTAACTGTAACGAATGAATGTGGTTCTATAGAATTTTGTGATTCGGTTATTGTGTGTGATGAAATTACAGCGGATTTTACAAGTACCCAATCCGTTTTTGATGTTGAATTTACGAGCGGTTCGGAAGGAACAATTGCAACGTATGAATGGAATTTTGGTGACGGTGCTTCAAGTACAGATGAAAATCCAACGCATACTTATACCGAAGATGGCGAGTATACAGTTTGTTTAATTGTTACGAATGAATGCATGGAAATGGATACACTGTGTGAAACAATTACGATTAACACGGCTGGTGTAATAGAAAATGGATTAACGAATCTTTCTGTTTACCCTAACCCGTTCACCTCTGAATTCACACTTAATTTAGGAAGTGACTTCGACCAAGTAGCGATTGTAATTACAGACATTAATGGGCGTGTGATTGCACAGACTGCTACTGCTCAAAGCGGAACATTAACGTTTGATTTAGACGTTGAAGCGGGTGTTTATTTCGTGCAAATTACGGCAGGAAGTGAAACTAGCACAGTGAAAGTGATTAAGAAATAGAAATTCATTCTGATTTTTTCTGGTCCCGAATCCTTTATAAAATAAGGGTTCGGGATATTTTTTGACCTTAATACATAATTTTCTTAGGTATAAATTTGGATATACATAATATTCTTATGTATATTTGTGTTATGTATTCATCAGAACTAATAAAAGGAACATTAAAAACGATCGTCTTAAACTTGTTAAAAGATCACGGCAAAATGTATGGGTATGAAATCACTCAAAAGGTGAAAGATTTAACCCAAGACAAAATTCAGATTACAGAAGGAGCATTGTATCCGACACTTCATGCACTCGAGGAACATGGAGACTTGACAGTTGAGAAAGTATATATTGGGAGACGCGTTCGCAAATATTACCTCTTAACCGACCAAGGAATGGAAACACGCTCTGAACGGGTAAACGAACTAGCGGATTTTATGAAAACCATGCGCTTTTTGTTGGATTTGGACGTAGCCAAAGGTCATGTATAATTTGACAGATGAACAAATTGATTTCATTAGCAATGATATAACGAAACGGGGCATTGAAACTGAAGACGTCAGGGACAATATTCTGGATCACGTCTGTTGTATTATTGAGAATGACTTTTCGGAGGATGGAGATTTTAACAGCTTCTATGTGGATACTATTGCCCGGTTTTACACAAAAGAATTGCGTGAAATTGAGGTTGAAACACACGACTTAATCACATTTAAATATTATTACGCCATGAAACGCACTATGAAAATAACGGCGGGGTTAACCTCTGCCCTAATAATTGCTGGGGGATTTTTTAAATTCCAACACTGGCCAGGCGCCGCGGTGCTTCTTTTTTCTGGAATCATCCTTTTTAGCTTGGTTTTTCTGCCTCTCAATATCGTTATGAAATACAGAGATGATAAGGCGAAGGAGAATCGTTTACTGATGATTTTAGGCTTTATCTTAGTCATCACAGGATCTATCGGGGTCCTCTTTAAAGTGATGCACTTTCCCTATGCCAACATCCTGTTTTACGGAAGTTTTTTAGCCTTCTTTGTCTTTTTCATTCCCGCTTATTTTTTTACGAAAATACGTGTGCCAGAGAATAAATTCAATGTCATCATTCAAACTACCTGCATGATTGCAGGGTGTGGAATGCTATTCGCCTTGTTTAATCTTAAAGGATCGAAACATATTGAGGATAGTGTCTATTCTATGGACAATTTCCAAGTGGAAAACGTAATCAATTTAGAGATTCAAAACAACTTAATTTTTCAAAACCTAGCGGTAGCGAATGATCCTGATTTAAAAGAATTCAGATCAATAACAGAGCAGTTGAATGCACAAATTAATTCAATTCACACGAATTTAATTGCACAATCAAATCAAATCAGCGTAGATAAAGCGCGCAAATTGACGAGTAAGGACCTTCAAAACCCAAACGATTCAAAAGTGATTGCGGCACATTTCGAAAAACCGTTAGACGAACTCTCGTATACAGGACTCGTAAAATCGGTTGAGGCGTATAATGCACAATTGAGCTCATTTAAAACACCCAATGCCTTGCGGCTGATTCCCATTGATAAATTGCAAATGACGAACACCATTATTTCTGTTGTTTTGCATCAACTAAAGGATATACAGGTGCAATTGCTAAGCAACGAGAATTCATTTCTAAATGCAAAAGAGAATACACTTGCCCACGTGGATCGTGAATAACGAAGCGCATTGAAATACCACTATAACATGAGGTGAGTTATTTTCGGATGGCTCACCTTTTTGTCAGCTTTTCAAACTAGGGGTTGAGGTCAATTCTATTTCGTAGGAAAACTCAACTGATAAGACACACCGTTTTCGGTTCCAATTTTTAAAACACCGTCGATCTGCTCAGTTAAATCATTGATTAATTCCAAGCCCATTCCTTTCTCTATTCGTTTGGAATCGTAACCTATGCCATTATCTCTAAAGATCAATTCCACTCTATTATCCTTGTTTGATACAGATAATTCAAGTTTTGGCTTTTCAATATCATTCTGAAAAGCATGTTTTAGAGAGTTGGTTAATATTTCATTTGCAATTAGTCCACAGGGAATGGCTTTTGACACGTCTACACCTACTTTTTCGATATGCACATCAATTTCGACGTTTTTTTCTTGCCCGTACGAATTATTAAGGTTGATTAAAAGTTCACGCAGATACTTCCCTAAATTTATACTATCCACACTGCCGCTTGAGTGCAGCTGCTATTGTATCATAGACATTGAAAACACTTTATCCTTTATGTCTTCAAATAATAGTTCATGGAATTCATCTTTCGTTTTGTGCTTTTGCAAATTCAATAAACTAATAATCACCGCCATGTTATTTTTTACTCTGTGATTAATTTCAGAGATCAATACCTCTTTTTGAAGAATGATGCCCTCGAGTTCGAGTTGATACGTTTTTTTCTTTTTTGTTTCAAGCGCCAAAGACAGCAATTGCGCTAACGATTGGGTGAATTTTTTTTCTTCATCTACCCATTGGTGTTCTTAATTCACATGCTCAAAACAGAGTACGCCAATCATTTTTCCCTCCGACCGTAAGGGAACATCTATCATAGATGTTATTCCGTTTGGTACTAAATAACTGTCAATCAATTCTATATTCATTGGCTCATACAGAGCATTGTCGGACACAATAAATTCGTTTTTCCGAAGGAATTTAAAATATTTTGGTAATAGATTTTTTTGTCAGTGAACCTTCTTGTTGAAATTCATTGGAAATAGCCGAATAGGAAAGTAAAGAATCCAAGACGGATTGCTTTTTTCTGAAAAGCCATGCATTACACCGCGCACATTCAAGTGTAGAAGAAGCACTTTCGAGCAGAATTCGAGTAAACTTCTCGTACTCTCCCTCGTGCAAGTGAACACTTTTTGAAAGTACCTCTATCGTCTCTAAGTAGCATTGCATTAGTACAATTTATGTATATTTCGTGATTATTCATAATCCTAATTAAATATTATAAAGTCTCTGTTTATAACCCGTTTTTTCAAGCGTTCATACTTGTGTTAGGGATAGGAGCAATTGTTGGAGCTCTCCTGACGACAACCTGTCAGGAAGCGACTGCGGATAGCCCGACCGAGACCGAACGCAGAGAGCGTCTAGGAAACACCCAGAAAATGGATTACTTCTTTTTCTTTTTACGGCGCTTTAATTTATCGGCTTCGTCATTGCGAATGAGGGCTTTCCAATTGTTGGTGCCGTCGTCTGAGAAGAGGATCGTGTCTTCATACTCTGCACGATCGGTGGTAAGTACTTCGATTGGAACGCTGATATAATCTTCAATTTCTTTTAAAAGTGGACGTTCTTCTTTTGCACAAAATGAAATGGCTTGCCCTTTATTACGTCCACGACCTGTTCGACCCACTCGGTGAACGTAATTTTCGGCTACGTCTGGCATGTCGTAATTGATGACATAATCTACATTTGGAATGTCAATTCCGCGTGCACTGACATCTGTTGCCACGAGGATGCGAATTTTACCTGCTTTAAAATCGGATAGGACGGCCTCACGATCTTTTTGCTCTTTATCGCCATGAATGGTTGAGGTCTCTATTCCGACCCGCTCCATAGCGGATTTCACTCGTTCGGCTCGAACTTTAGTTCGCACAAAAACGATAAACTTTAAGTCTTCTTTTTCCTTTAAAAAACGTTCTAAGAAAAACCGCTTGTCGTCCATTTCTACAAAAGTGAGGGCGTGCGTAACGTTTTTTGAAACCGGATTTTTTGGTGAAATTTGAATGCGGATCGCTGCACTGTTCACCAATGAATAGGCTAATTTTTTAATTTTTGCATCAATTGTAGCCGAAAAAAACAAGGTTTGACGGTGTTTTGGCAAAAAGCGAATTAAATCGACAATATCTTTATAAAAACCAAGGTTGAGCATTTGATCGGCTTCGTCCAAAACCAAGGTTTGAATGCGATCGAGTTTAATGTGACCTTGGCTGACCAAATCGAACATACGACCGGGTGTTGTGACTAAAACATCCACGCCTGCAGTTAATCGGGCAATTTGCGGATCTTGATCCACTCCTCCATAAACGGCAATCGTTTTTACTTTGGTATTGCGACCTATTTTATGAAAAACTTCCGTGATTTGTGTGGCCAATTCACGCGTGGGAACCATAATAATACAACTGATGCCTTCTTTACCTGGAATTTTACGTGCAAACTGAATTTTATCAATAATCGGAATGGCGAATGCGGCAGTTTTACCTGTTCCGGTTTGGGCTATGGCCAAGACATCTTCCCCATTTTGAATATTGGGGATACATTTAAACTGAATGTCTGTTGGACGACTAAAGCCCATCTCCTCGAGATTTGCTTTTAATTCTCTTGATATTCGATAATCACTAAATCGCATAAGGCAAAGATAGTTGAAAATCTATTCTACCACTTGTCAAGGTTGCTAATTCTCGCTATTGGAAGGATTTGAAAGGTCCAGAATTGGTCTTTACATTTAAAAAATTAAAGGTTAACGAAAATGAAACATTAGGATAACGTGCAATCTACGCTGTCGCCTTACCTTTGACACGTAGTCAATTCGGGTTAGTCACCAAATTGAATGTAGTAAGTCTGAACTATCTAGTAAGTATTCAGCATTTTTTTCATATCAGTTATAAAATCCGATCATTTGGGGGAATGGTCGGATTTTTTTATGGTATAATACAACAAGACAAACTTCATCTTTCTTAAAATCCGCGCGACTCCATGCTGCAACTTTTTTACCACAGATAACACAGATTATCACAGATGGTCTATTTTTAATGATTGGTCAATAGTTTTTCCGCAAGCCAAGCGGCAAAAGTCATATAAACACCTTAACTTTGTAGATATGGAAGGAGAAATTGTAAATAAAGTAGCAAATGCCCAAATTGAGCAAATTGATTTACTTGATTTTGTGGCAAAAGGAGCGTTAAAATCGATAGATTTAAAAGACTTGTTGTGGAACGAATTAGTGCTCCGTGAGAAAGAATTTCGTGTTTGGTTAAAAGAGCATGATTGGAATCAATACGAAAATCAGAACGTTCAAGTTTATTGCTCAAATGATGCTATTATTCCTGCTTGGGCATACATGTTGTTAGTGGCTCATCTGCAACATGCGCAAGGTATTTACTTCGGTGATGAAGCAAAGGTGAAAGAAGATTTATTTTTTGACGCCCTAAATTCATGGGACGTCAGTCATCTAGAAAATAAAATTGCCATGGTGAAAGGATGTTCAAACATTCCCAATCCTACGAAAGCGTATGTTGTTTTAACACAACGCCTCGTTCCTGTGGTTAAAAACTTAATGTTTGGCGAACCTTGCTCTGCCGTTCCTGTTTTTAAGAAGAAAAAGGCTTAAATTTTTTCTTAGACGTTAGATTAAAGACAAAAGATCAAAGACTAATTTCTAATTACCAGTTACTAATGACCATTTGCCTATTGCCTAATTATTAATTTCTAATGACCAGTCACTAATCACCAGTCACTAATTACCAATTGCCTAAAAAAAACTACTTCCCTTCCTTCGTAAAAAATGCCGCTGCATCCGCGATACACTTTTCAATTGGAATAAATTCGAAATCTAAGGCATCCTTTACTTTATCGTTCGAATAACGCGTTGTAGCCATTGAACTGCGTGCCGTTTCTTTCGTGATGTTTTGTTTTTTACCAAAGAAGAAGGCCAGTAAGCCTTCAATACGCCAAGCGAAACCGACCATCCATGGCTTTACTTCAATTGAAGGAGGTTTAACACCAAAAGCTTTTGCTATGATCCTAAATAAGTCACGATAAGTTACATTTTCAGAAAAGGTAAGGAAACGCTGATTCACTAATCTGCGTTCGGCAAGTTCGCAAAAAACATACGCAACATCACGGGCATCTACAAAAGCATTCGTACCGGGCGTATAAAACCTGAGTCCTTTTTTAACAACTTTTAATAAGGTAAGTGACGATTCGTTCCAATCACCCACTCCAAAAATAACCGACGGATTAATGATCACAACATCCAATCCTTCTTCCTTACCGCGCCACACTTCATTCTCGGCACTGTATTTACTCACGGCATAATTGCTATTCTCCTTCGTACTTATCCAATGATTGGTTTCATCATATTCGGTTTTAGTTACGGATCGACCAATCGCAGCTGTAGAGCTCACATGACAGAATAAATCAACGTTGAAGGCTAGACTAACATTCACCATATTGGCAGTTCCTTCTTTATTGACCTTCATTAATCTTTTGAAATCACGTTTGCGAAAAGAAACCAATCCTGCGCAATGATAAACGGTCGAACAGCCTTGAATAGCTTCTTCAATTGAAGTGATATCTAGGATATCCCCCTCTACCCAATCAATTTTTGCAAATTCTGTTTCGGCTTTGTCTTTAAAGAAATGCTTAAAGATCGCTTGTGTCTGATCAAGACTACTTGATTTTCGCTTGAGCGCGCGCACTTGTTTACCCCGTTTTAAGAGTTCCACTAAGACATGGCTTCCTAGCAATCCCGTTCCGCCTGTGATAAATATCATGTGCTACAAATTTACGTTATTTCTCTTGCAAATTTATTTCCAAAGGCATCAATATCGACATTTATACCAAATCGCGAAGGAGACACTTTAAAAACGCAATCAAAATGTATATATTTGTGAGAAGATCCTCGCTATAATCTTGGATCGTAAATTGTATTACAATCTAAAAAAACAATAAAAAAATGAAAATACTAAGTTTAGGCATTGCCCTAATAATGAGTTTTGGTCTCTTCGCTCAAGACACCCTTGTAGATGGACTCTATGCTAAATTTACAACCTCAAAAGGAACGATTTTAATTAAATTAGAGGATCAAAAAGCACCCATTACGGTGGCCAATTTTATTGGACTTGCAGAGGGAAATTTTAAATGCGATACGATTGTCATTTCAAAGCCTTTCTATGACGGACTAAAATTTCACAGAGTGATTGAAAACTTTATGATTCAGGGAGGAGATCCACTTGGAAATGGTTCTGGAGATCCAGGCTATAAATTTCTGGACGAATTTGACACAAGTTTAGTACACGATCGTCCTGGAACGTTATCCATGGCTAATAGTGGCCCGAACACGAACGGAAGTCAATTCTTTATTACACATAAAGACACACCTTGGTTAAATGGTAAACACACCGTTTTTGGATATGTGATTGAAGGACAAGATGTGGTAAACAAGATTGTGCAAGGAGATGTAATGGAAAAAGTTGAAATTCTTCGAATTGGAAAAGTAGCGCAAAAATATGACGCGACAAAAACGTTTAATGCGGCTATTGAAGCTACTGTAGCTGAAAATATCAAAGCAACGAAATCACGCAATAAGATCTTTAAAAAAGAAGTGAAGAAAACGTACAAAAAAGCAAAACAAACCACTTCTGGATTGATGTATACCGATCTTGTTGAAGGAACAGGAGCTGCTCCACTTCCAGGCGAAACAGTGAAAGTTCATTATACAGGAACGTTTATGAATGGTGAGAAATTTGATTCGTCATATGATCGCAATCAGCCAATTTCTGTTGTGATTGATAAAGGTCGTGTGATTAAAGGATGGGATGAGGGATTACAACTTTGCAAACGTGGTGGAAAAATTAAGCTCATCATTCCTTATTGGCTAGCCTATGGTGAAACGGGAAGAGGGCCAATTCCTGCCAAATCAGATCTTATCTTTGACATTCATATTTTAGATGGAGAAGAAGCCAATTAAATAAAAAGTTGAAGCATTAAAAAACCCGTCTCGAGTATTCGTAGACGGGTTTTTTTATGGTCAAATCTAAGGCTTATAAAACCTTAGCTAATTTCTCTAGGTACTCGGTGAATCGCAAACTTTGGGTGATTTTTTCTTCACCAACAAATAATACACTATTTGGCTTATTATTTTCAAGCCAAAAGCGCAATGATGCTACTGAAGCACTCATTGTTGCATTCACGTCAATCTGATGGGTGGGGCGGTGTAATTTCTCAATCGCTTCGCGCAAGTCTTTTATCTCTCTTGATACATTGTGATCTTCTTGAATAATCACCATTGAATCCACAAGATCAAATAGACTTGATTTTCCGTCAAAAGATTCTACGCTAATTTTTTGTTCTCCAGCCCATACATTTATGGCACTAGAAAACTGATCATCATTACGTAAAACTATCTTTTTCAATAACATATTTATTTACTCTAAAAGGGCTGACAAAAGTAGTGCTTTTTCCAATTGTCAAGACGTAAATTGGCTTTTTTTTTCTTGCTAATTTATTTTTCGCTCAGGATCAATGCTTAAACGCAGCAATAGCAGCAAAGTTTCCATTAGCGAATTAACGATTCCCGTTTATACCTCAAAAAATCCAGACTATAAAATTGAATTCCTAGCATTATTGTTGCAATTAGCAAATGTAAAGGTTGAATAAATGCAGGCATACCGGCATAAGAAAATAAAACACCTGTAATGAATAGAATCAATAATAAACCCACAATGTATTTCAATGACGGGATTCCATAATGTTGTTTTTTATTGAGCCATAGCAATACAAGATTAACGGCTAATAATAACCAAGAAAAAGAGCGGTGAAAGAGAAAATCACCACCTGCTCCGTCTATCCAATGAGATCGATCTACACCATCCATCACTAAGAAATCAACTTCTTGCCTCACTTGCGCACCCAAAATCACTTGGATAAAGGTTAGAACTAACGAAAAATAAAAGAGGTATTTGAATGCCGGTTTTAATTTGAGCTGAAAGCTTCTGTTCTTCGCTAAACGCATAATCTTAAACTGAATAGCGACAATCACAAGTGCGAAGAACATATGTAGCGTGAGTATCCACGGCACTAAATTGGTCGCTACCACAATCGAACCAAACCAACCTTCAAATGCCATTAAAACTAAATTTAAAAAGGTCAGCAAAAGCAACTTTCGATTAGTTCTGTATCGAATGAAAGTCCAGATGAACAAAATCAAAACGGCGTTCCCCGCCAAAAACCCGACTAATCGATTGCCAAATTCAGTCCATGTTCGGGCCGCATTAAAGGGTTCTTCGACCAACAAAGAGGGGTCATTTTCCAATTCATTTGCTCGTTCGTCGAATCCAAAAAAATGCAGCAGATTGGCAAATTTTATAATTTTCTTCTGACGGATATCGCTGTAATGTGCCTGATAATCGTCTGGTAATTGGTCAACTGAAGTGGGGGGCACGACTTGTCCGAAACATTTTGGCCAATCTGGGCACCCCATTCCTGATCCTGTTGTGCGAACGATACTTCCCGCTAAAATTACCAGATAGATCAACACTAAGGTAATCCACGTTAGACGAATATATGATCGACTCATAGCGTTTGAATTTTAAAAGTACAAAGATAATGTATCTCGCTGCTTGCCTTTATAAAAATTGGATTATTTGACTACTTTTTTTAGTAATTCCCGAATCTGTGGCTCAATTTTTTCAGGTTTGGTGATGGGTGAATAGCGTTTCACAAAGTTCCCCTCCGCATCAACTAAAAATTTTGTAAAATTCCACTTTAAGCGACTTCCAAAAAAGCCACCAGATCTCGATTTTAGCCATTTAAAAACAGAATGCGTATCGCTTCCATTGACATCAACCTTCTCAAGTAGTTGAAAACTAACCCCATGATTAATAGCACACGTGTCTACCATGGAGTCATTGGTTTCAGGCTCTTGCCCGCCAAATTGATTGCAAGGAAATCCAAGAACCACTAACCCTTCAGATTCATATTTTGCGTGCAATAATTCCAAGCCTGAAAACTGTGGCGCTAGTCCACATTTTGTAGCTGTATTCACAATCAATAAAACCTTCCCTTTTAAATCCTCGACTGGATAAGGTTTTCCATTCGGTAAATTAAACTCGAGTGCGTAAAAATTTGTCTTTGGCATTTTTTAAATATCTATCATGTAAAGTTATCTGCACATGGGATTCTAATCACCTAAAATCATTTTATTTATCAACTTATATTACAAGTAAAAGTTGAAAACAATATCTTTAAGCCTTTATCGTTCCTACTAACAACACATAGGTATGCAAATAGTTTTAAAAATCTGTATCATCTTGTCCCTTTGCGTTAGTACGCTCAGCCTTGCACAAACTGACAAAAGTTATATTGAAAAAGGTCAATTTTCACTAGGTGTTCGCTCCACTACTAGTCTTTTTGGCCATGATGACGTGGAAGGATTAGGATCAGGTGGTCAATTTAGACTCCAGTTTTTCGACTTTCTGAGCACTGAGTTTTTTGCCGATTGGATTACCATTGATCTCAATGGTGCAGGCACGCGTAAAGATGCGCATATTGGTTGGTCCATGCTTTTTTATCCAAAAACGTTTGGTCGCATTCAACCTTATCTAATTGCAGGTCATTGTTTTGATTATGCTGAAGTGACACCAATAAGTACGGCCTATATCGACCGATCTGGTGAAGAAATAGCCCGTTGGAGTTCGGCTGTTCAAGCGGGTCTTGGCACACATTTGTTTTTGTCTAATCGGATGAATCTTTCTTTTGCCGCACAATATATGTTGCATGTTGGGCAGCACCTTGATTATGAGTTGATGCAAGCGGGAGATACCTATTATTTGAATACAACACCATCAGCTGGTTCAAATGGATCAGAAACGGAAGGGCATTTATTGCTAACACTTAGTTTAAACTATCGAATTGCGGACTTATGGTAAAAATAAATAAACAGTTACTCCTTGCTTTTGGGTGGATGATTTGTTTTGCACAATCAAGTTTTTGTCAAGAAAAAAGCACGGGTATCGATCAAACAAAATACAAAACAGCATTGTCTTTCTCGACAGGTTTATTAACTGAGAAAACACGAACGACTCAATTACAAGGAACTCTAGAGTTTCGTCCGAAATTAAGTCGTACTGCATTGCGTGCAGATGTGTTTTACTTCTTAAATTCGGTTGGCGATCGCCCTCGTTTTTCAATGAATAATCAGCTATTCGTTGGTGCGTTTTACCGCTTTTCAGATAAAGCCCTTCAGCCTTTTGTTGGTTTCCAACCTGGTATTGCTTATTCACAGTCTTCTGAATTTGGATCACTAAATGAAACGACGGGCGAATTAACCTATCAAAAAACAATTAACCCGGTTGGTTCTATTGCAGGTGGCGTAGACTTTTTTGCAGAAAAACTTTTTTTTATGTTCATTGAAACACGCTACATTTTCGGTAAACATAAATCAGATACCTACCCCGTTTTTTTGGATGAATGGCGGGTTTCTTTTGGTTTAGGTTTTCATTTTTAAATTGGCTGTAATGTCCCAAAATAGTTCTCGTGCGAAAAATTAATTCAACGAATTGGAAAACCTATACCTTCGAATTTCTGTCCATTTTTGTGGCGATTATCTCTGCCTTTTGCACTCAATAATTGGAATGACAATAGACGAGATCGAATTGCTGAAAACAAAATTTTAACCGAAATTTCAATTGGCTTGGATAAAGATTTGGATGATATCGCTCTTAATATGGAGGAGCACAAAACGGGAATCTATGCTTGTAACTATTTTCGAAAAATGTCAATCAATCATGAAGTTGATCAGGACTCTATCTTTTTTCATTATTTTAATTTAACACGAGATTTTATTTCTGTCCAAAATAGTGCGGGTTATGAAACACTAAAATCACGTGGTCTCGAATTGATCCAAAATGATTCTCTCCGACAAAGCATAATATCACTTTACGAATATGATTATAATACACTTCGAAAATTTGAAGAAGAATATACCGAAATGCAATTTCACGAAAATTATTTTTACGAGGTCAACGAAATTTTAAGTCCTGCCTTTAAACTCGATTCAAGCGGAAATTTAAGTGGGATAAACCTACCCTTAGACCTGCAAGAAATTGATCAAAAATCCTTATCCATTTCCCTCTGGAAAATTCAACTTAATCGCTCTTTTATCCTTCACTTTTATTAGGAAATAGATCAAAAAATTAGGCTGTCAGATTGCTCATTGATTCAGAGTTAGAATAATCGATAACCGATTTAAGGTTACTTTAATAAAATAGCCTTGCAATATTTGCTTGTTTTGGTTTAATATTAACCCAAAAAAACGCAACTAAATCGATCCAAAAGCGTTTAAATGACTAGAGAATAAATAATTACTACCATTCATTTGTTATATGTATGGTTGGACAGTTTTTTTTCAATACCTTAGACATTGCTTTGAAATATTTGATAACCATAGCTTTAAGCTTCCTTTTTGGAGTAACACTCAACGCCTCACATATCGTTGGTGGTGATATGTATTATGATTGTTTGGGTGGTAATCAATATCGCATTACACTAAAAGTTTACCGCGATTGTTTATCTGATGGGGCCGCTTATGATCCAAACCTTCCCGTAACGGTTTTTAATGGAGATAATGTGCAAATCGACTATTTCACTATTCCATTTCCAGGCAGTGTTACGTTAGAGGTACTTCTAGATAATCCTTGTATAACGTTGCCTTCAGATATTTGTGTTGAAGAAGCAATCTATACGAAAGTTGTTACTCTTCCTCCTTCTGCTTCAGGATATATTCTCTCTTATCAACGGTGTTGCCGTGGTCCTGCTGTGACGAATCTTTATGATCCAGGTGAGCAAGGTTTAACGCTTCAAATTGACATTCCGCCAACAGCCCTCGCCGTTTGCAATAGCAGTGCTCGCTTTACAAATTACCCGCCTTTGGTTTTATGCGCTGGGCAAGAATTAATTTTTGATCATTCAGCCACCGATCCTGATGGAGATAATTTGGTTTATGAACTATGCGCTCCATTTAGCGGTGGAACAAGTCTTTTCCCTGCTCCTGATCCAGCCAGTCCTCCCCCTTATGACCCCGTCGTTTGGGCGGCAGGAATAACGGAATTGGATCCTTTTGGTGCGGGCACCATGGACATTGATCCTGTAACGGGACTTTTAACCGCCGTTCCCGAAGCACCTGGATTATACGCGGTGGGTGTATGTGTAAAAGAATATCGTGCAGGCGTCCTCATTAGTACTTCTCGCCGTGACTTTTTGTTTAAAGTGTTGAACTGTGATATCGAATTAGAAGCTGAAGTTGTTCCGCAAGATGAATTAGTCACGTTTGTATCCTTTTGTCAAGGTTTAGAAATCCAATTTGAGAACGAAAGTTATGGTGGAGATTTTTATAAATGGGATTTTGGTGTGCCTGGAATTAACACGGATGTGAGTACCGAATTTGAACCAACCTATACTTTTCCTTATCCTGGTACTTTTGAAGTGATGCTGGTCGTTAATCCAGGATGGCCATGTACCGACACGTCTATTGAAACATTCATTGTACAAGACGCAATTTCAGCATCCTTTACACCACCAGATCCGCAATGTATTGTGGGTAATAGTTTTGATTTTATGGCTGAAGGTGTTTATCCAACTCCTGCTGAAGGAACGATTTTTGAGTGGGACTTTGGTGGCTCGTCTATTCCGCTTGTTTCGGATGCTGAAGATCCTACTGGTGTTGTCTTTACCTCATCTGGATGGCAAACAATTACCTTCACGGTTAATTATGAAATTTGCTCTGAATCGTATACGGATCAAGTCTTCGTTTTTGCCGAACCCACCATTAATTTTGGTATATCAGACGAATTAAAATGTGCACCCTATCTCGCCCAATTTATGGATCTTTCTTTTGCGCATACTGAGATTTTTTATGAATGGGACTTTGGTGATGGCATTGGTACTTCTAATGAGGCGAATCCTGAATACCTCTACACTGACGTTGGTGTCTATGATGTGACATTAACCATTTGGACCGATTCGGGCTGTATTGATACCTTAACCTTACTGCGTGAAAATTTAATCGAAATTTTCCCTGCTCCTACTGCTGCTTTTACTGTTACACCTGATGTTCAGGATGAGTATCACGCCGATTTTTTCTTTACTGATATGTCGATTGATGGCGTTGAGCATTGGTTTTATTTTGCAGACGGTAGTTTCTCTAAATTAGATGAAGTATGGCATAATTATACCGAACCTGGTGTCTATTATCCGTGGATTATTGTCGAAAATGAATACGGTTGTCGTGACCGTGCACAACAGATGATTACAATTATTCCTGTCATTCCTGTATTGGTTCCAAATGCGTTTACACCGGACGGAAATAGCTATAATAATATCTTCCAACCCATCTTCTACGAAAGTCAAGTTTTCCAACTTTTTA
Organism: Crocinitomix sp.; assembly: GCA_023263555.1. Lineage (GTDB taxonomy): Bacteria > Bacteroidota > Bacteroidia > Flavobacteriales_D > Crocinitomicaceae > Crocinitomix. Next base: position 202 of record JALQVX010000365.1, on the reverse strand, counting down.
TTTATGATCGTTGGGGTGAATTAATTTATGCCGAGCACGCCATGGATGCGTCTTGGAATGGTGCTTATAATAACGGTCAATTAGCGCAAGATGGCATCTATATCTGGAAAATCATCTATACCGATTATAAATCAGGACTCCCCGTTGAAATTGGTGGACATGTGACCTTGCTCAAGTAAAATTTCTTTCCCGTCTATTTTCA
>JALQVX010000242.1 GCA_023263555.1 Crocinitomix sp. | reverse complement strand
TGGTTAATTTTAACAAGGTAAAAGGAACACCGAGATGATTATTTAAATTTCCAACCGTAACAAGCGTTTTAAACTTCTTGGTAAGAACTGCTCCCGTTAATTCTTTAGAAGTTGTTTTACCATTGCTCCCTGTAATACCGATTATGGGGATATCAAATTGCATACGGTGAAAATGAGCTAAATCTTGCACTGTTTTCAAGACATTCTCAACATGAATAATGCGAGCATCTGCATACTCTTGAGGTTCATCAACGATCGCAAATGCACACCCTGCTTCTAGCGCCTTAATAGCAAAGGTATTACCATTAAAGTTAGCACCTTTTAAAGCAAAAAACATTCCCCCTTTCGTTAAATTACGCGTATCAGTAGTTACACCTGCAGAGGACAAAAAAAGTTGATGAATTTCCTGAATTGTCATGTTCTTAATCATTCAGAATAGCCGCAATACCTGGCAATTGAATTCCTTCTAGGTACTCAAGCATTGCTCCACCACCTGTTGAAACATGACTCACAGCACCAGCAAGTTCAAATAAGTTAACCGCTGCAACAGAATCACCACCACCGACTAATGAAAAGGCTCCCTTTTTGGTTGCATCAGCAACCGCGTAGGCAATCGCTTTGGTTCCTTCTTGAAATTTACTCATTTCAAAAACCCCCATAGGTCCATTCCAAAGAATGAGTTTTGAATTAAGGATTTCATCTGTAAAGGCTACAATGGCTTTTTCACCGATATCAAGTCCCATCCAACCATCAGGAATAGCATTGGTATCACAAAGTTGCGTTGCTGCAGCCGCTGAAAATTCGTCTGCAGCGATTGTGTCAATTGGAATTAATAAGCGAACCCCTTTAGACTTGGCTTTATCCATAATTTCACGTGCCGTTTCTAAAAAGTCATTTTCGATCAGTGAATTACCGACATGACCACCCATTGCTTTTGCAAATGTATATGCCATTCCTCCACCAATGATTAAACTATCTACTTTATCTAGAAGTTTTGTGATAATTGTGATTTTTGAAGAAACCTTTGCTCCTCCGACTATGGCGGTGAGGGGTTTCTGGTGAGAATTCAATACTTTATCAACACTTTCTATTTCTTTTTCAATTAAATAACCAAACATCTTATCGTTTGGAAAAAACTGAGCGATTATTGTGGTTGATGCATGAGCACGGTGAGCTGTTCCAAATGCGTCATTAATATAAACATCTCCATGCTTTGCCAATAATTCAGCAAAACCTACATCCCCTTTTTGTTCGCGTTGATGAAAACGGAGATTCTCAAGCAATAACACCTCACCCGCTTTCAGATTAGACGACTTTTCAAAAGCGCGTTCACCAATACAATCTGAAGCAAATTGAATTTTTTGCCCCAACTGCTTTTCAATCTCTGGCACTATATTTTTTAACGACAAATGATCTTCAGGTATATTTTTAGGACGCCCTAAATGTGACATTAAGACGACAGAACCACCAGCGTTTAGCACTTTTTTAATCGTTGAAATTGCGGCAATAATTCGCGTTGCATCCGTAACTTCAAAAGTCACCTTGTCAAGAGGTACATTAAAGTCAACACGAATAAGGGCGCGTTTGCCCTCAAAATTATAAGAGGAGATTGTTTGCATATCAGTCAATTTGAGAACAAATATAGCTTGAAAATTGATTTTGAGGCGTGACATATTTGAATAATCCATAAAAAAAGGAGGTCTACCTATCGGCGACCTCCAATTTCTTATACGTCTATTTCAAGGATTAAAACTGAACCTTGCGGTTCATCACATGATTATCAACAAATAGTGAAACGACATATAATCCAGACAATTTAGAAGTTGAAATTTGAACATCTTCTTGGTAGCTCCCTGGCATTTGCTTTCCGTAATCAAATGACTGAACCAATCTCCCATTTAAGTCCTGAACATTCAGTACCACTTTAGCAAGATCAGTTAACGTATAATTCAGTTGAATTCGCTGTTCTGCTGCATTTACAATAACATTAAATCCTTTCTCCAACTCATTTTCTTGAATACTCACACCAAAAGGCGGAATAGCCGTGTTGCCTAAGAAAATCTCATCACCCGAATCCGATCCATTATTATTTGCCTTATTTAAAGCGTAGTAAGCAGTAAGTTCTCCAACATCTGTCGCGGGAGCCGTCCAATCAAATGTCCATGATCCTTCACCAACAGAATTGTTATGTCTTACATAAGATCGTCCACCAGAAGTCGTCACATTATTATTTGCTCCTGCCGTAAATGTTCCCGCGGCATTGTTGGATGCATCTAAAATTGTCAATTGAAAACCATTATTTGCGCCACCTACGGTTGAAAATGAGATCGGATACGTTGCTCCTGGCGTATAACCTGGTCCACCACCCACAGTGAAAAACGCTACTCCTTCTGCTGACATTGTTGTACCAGAATGACAACTTGTACAATTCCCTTCACCCGGGGCACCTGTCCGAGCTGCGGGGGGGTTACTACTAAACTGTAAACCTTCAATACCATCTGCGTGGTAAGTAGATATGGCGTTGTCTTTAGAGAGAAATGACAACCCAATAATGCCTATCACGGGCAATAAAAAGAGGATTATTTTTTTCATAAACATGTTTTTTGATTTCTTCAAATTTAGAGAAGTCTAACGAATAAATCAAATCAAATACACGTTTATACATGACAACTGCACAGAGAAATTCGCCAGATACTGCAATCGGCATACGTGCAGATGGGTGATGAGTACAAGTACGTCGATGATCGCTTCACACGTATCACCGAGTACAACGTCAAGCTCAAAGCAAAGAAATCAGAAGTTGAC
>JALQVX010000112.1 GCA_023263555.1 Crocinitomix sp. | reverse complement strand
GTACTATTTTTGGTGCAAGTGTATTGCTAGCGCCTCCAGTTGGTGCGGCAGAGCTGCAGTGTGCGGTGCTTCCGTCTAAATTTTGCCAGGCCGCTACTCAGGCTCCAAGTGGGCGTTCTACCTCTAAAAAAAGAACCGTACTTTGCGGAGTTAAATTATATTACCTCCTCAATCATGAAAAAAGGAATTGCCCTTTTCAGCCTAATCGCGCTCATCATGAGCCTTTTTGCCTTTCGCTATTTACAACCTCAAGGTACTATCGAAAATTATTCTGTACGCACGTTTCACGCAGGCTTTCCGCTTCCGAATGAAATTAATACCTTGTTTGTAGGTTCGGGTAAATGTGAATTTTGTCATGGCGAAGGTAGTCTAGGACCTAATCCTGATGCAAATCTCGATCCTGATGGCAATGACATTTCTCCCGTAACAACTTGGCAAGCAACAATGATGGCGAATTCGGCGAAAGATCCGTTTTGGCAAGCTAAACTAAGTCACGAAAAATTGGTTAATCCCGAACATGCTGATGCCATTGATGCAACATGTATTAGATGTCACGCTCCTTTAGGTAAATTTAACGCTATACACCATGATATTGCTTACCCTTTTGACAGTTTAAAAACAGATCCTATCGGAATGGATGGCGTTTCGTGTTTAGCTTGCCACTCCATGTCTGCAGATGGATTGGGAACTGTTTTTTCTTCGGAAATGACTTACGATACTTCTCACATGGTTTTTGGCCAATATTCCGATCCTCTCACGACCCCTATGCAATCCAATATTGGGTATACGCCTACCTTGGGAACGCATGTTTCCTCTTCCGAAATGTGCGGCGCTTGCCATACCCTCATCACGTCACCGTTAAATGAATTTGGTGAAGATATGGACACCTTTTTTGTCGAGCAGGCCATCTATCACGAATGGCTCAATTCAGAATATGCCGAAACAGACAAAACATGTCAAGGATGTCATATGCCTAAAACGGAATTTGATGTAATCATTGCCAATCGCCCGCCATGGCTCACTGCTCGTTCCAATTACGCACGACACGACTTGGTTGGTGCAAATGTATTTATGCTCAAATTATTGTCCGAAAATATCGATACCTTAAATTTAACCGCTTCTACCACCGATTTTGAATTGACAATAGAAAAAACATTGGACATGCTTCAAAATAAAAGCATGGAAGCAAACGTGGAAATCGCAGAATCAGATGCGGACTCAATTACGTACGCGCTTTCATTGAAAAATTTAGCCGGTCATAAATTACCAGGCGGTTATCCAAGTCGCCGATTAATTGTCGAGTTTTTGGTGCGAGATCCCAATGGAGACACGCTCTTCCATTCGGGACAATTTAATCCCGATTTTTCCCTTACTCACGAGGATGCTACTTACGAACCTCACTACGACATCATTCGTCAAGAAAACCAAGTTCAAATTTATGAAATGGTCATGGGCGATAATACGGGAGAGGTCACCACCTTGCTCGAACGGGCATATATCAGTCTAAAAGATAACCGTCTTGTGCCAAAAGGCTTCAGTACTTTTCACGCATCTTATGATACGGTGCGAATTGTTGGTAACGCAGGTTTAGATCCTAACTTTAACGCCGACAATTCAGGAACAGATAAAATTTATTACAAGCTACCGAATGCCGAAGGCTCAGCCAATTGGGTTGTAACAGCACGTGTATTTTACCAACCTGTTCCGCCAAAATGGGTGGCAGATATGTTTGGCTATTCAAGCGCCGAAATCGATTTATTTAAGTATCTCTATTTGGGAGCAGACGGAACTCCAACTTTGATTGCGCAAGCAAATCTAAATGGCTTTTCATCTATTTTCAATTCGGATATAACCTTCAAAGTCTATCCAAATCCAAGTCAAGGTGAGGTTACAATTGCTGCTTCTGAACAGGTTAAATCGGTTACCATTTATAGCACTAGCGGACAAATTGTTTATTTTAAAGATGTCCTTAACAATAAAATCACATTCAATCCCGGAAATCTAAAGGGCGCGTATCTCGTTGAAATAAAATTAGCAGACGACCAAACCTATATGCAACGTATCGTTTTTCAGTAACCGTTCTTTTATTTGGGGCTTACCCAGCCGCGCGCTGCGCTTGCGCTCGGTCGGGCTTTTCGCTATAGTCTCCCGGTAAAAACCGCGAGAGCTGCCGCTGCAATCCCTAAGCCGAAAGTTCCTGCAAATCGGACAAGCCTCTATTCGTCAAGTGCTTAAAATTTTCTATCTTCATCACTGATAATTTTAAGCCACCACACCGCATGAATAAGTTATTTGCTTTCTTCGTCTTCTTTTTTTCATGCATTTCATGGTCACAATTGCCGAATATCGGCAGTTTGATCGCTGTTTCTAAAACCCTCAAAGGACAAGAAAAAATAATCCTCCTTTCTGACATCAGTTATTACAGCACTTTTGTCAACACGGATCAGGCGGTTGATTATGGTCAAAAATGTTTGCAAGAATCATTCGCATTTGGCGATTCACTGCTCATTGCCGAAGGATTTAATGCGCTTGCTATCGCTTTTTAAGCAAAAAGCGATTTTGAAAAATCCCTCGCCAGCAATTTACGCGCCCTCGACATTCGCGCTAGCCACGGTGATGAGTATAGCCTTATGTCGAGTTATAGTAAAATTGGAAATTGCCTGCATGAACTTGGGCGCTTTGATGAGGCGATTGATTATTATTTAAAAAGCCTAGCCATCTGTGAAAAAAATGGACTTACGGCACAAATGGGTCAAATCGCCAATAATATTGCCGAATTATTTAAACAGCAATCCAAATTTGATCAATCGCGCACGTATTACTTAAAAGCAATTGAAATAGCCGAACAAACTAAAGACACATTTCAACTCGCCCTTTCAATTCTCAATCTCGGCGTAAATTATAATGCAGAAAATAAGAATGAGACTGCTGATTCACTCTATTCCCTATCTTATCAATTAATTAATAATAAAAATTACCTCGAATTAGAAGCTGGATTGATGACCAATTGGGGAGTGGTTGCGCAATTACAAAATGATCCTGAGAGCAGTATTAATTATTATAAACGAGCACTTGAAATTTACAAATTAACAGGAGAAGTGTTTGGTACAGGATTGGTTTATTCAAATCTTGGAAAAAGTTATATGCGCAACAATCAACCTGATTCCGCTATTTATTACTTGGATAAGGGACTGGAACTCGCCCAAGAAACCAATTCTATTCCACGCATCATTAATGCCTACATCAGTCTCACAGATTTTTATCGGCAATCAGGCAATTTTGAACAAGCTTTTTACTACGATAGCATTGCAGATGTTCTCAACGATTCGATTTACAACCTCTAGAATGCCGCGATTATCGAAGATTTAAATACGCAATATCAGACGGCACAAAAGGAAAATCAAATCAGCCTTCAAGAGCAAGCCCTTGCAAAAGGTGAATTAGACAAGAATCGCAAAAACATGCAAATCTATTCACTTTCCGCTGGAGCAATCACTCTATTAATCCTTTTCTTTTTCCTTTTCCAACGTCAAAAAGTCAGAAGGCAACGTTTAATGTAAGAAATTGAATTGGAAAAGTCAAAAACACAAGTGAGCATTCAAGCCGAGAAATTGAGAATATCGAGAGATTTACACGACATTATAGGATCGCAACTCACCTTTATCACCTCTTCATTAGACAATTTGAATTATATAAAAGTGGAGGCGGATCGATTAAAAAAAATCGAAACAATAGCTGATTTCACGAAAGAAACTATGCATGAATTAATATGCAAGCACGCATGAGTGAATTGGGATTGGACTGCACCTTGCTTTCTAACAAAAATTCGGGCACGGTAGTGAATATAAAACTAAAAAATACGAACATTAACGTATAGGAAAGCGACTGCTTTAATGCGAAATTTGACACGACTAAATCGACCATTATGATTAAAATTACCGTAGCGGAAGACAATACCTTTTTGGCACACGCAATCCGAGAAAAGCTCTCATTTTTATCGGATTTGAAACTAAAATTTATTGGGGTAGATGGCGAAGACTTGATCCAAAAACTGCAAAAAGATCCACTAATTGATGTCATTTTAATGGATATTCAAATGCCCAAGCGGAATGGTATCGAAACCACGCAAATGGTCAAAAAAAAAATTTCCGCACATAAAAATCATTATACTCACCGTCTTTGATGACGAGGATAATATTTTTAAAGCCATTCAGGCAGGTGCAGATGGCTACTTGCTTAAAGATGAAAATGCGGGTCAATTGCATGCTGGAATTCTCGAGATATTAAATGGAGGAGCTCCCATGTCACCCTCTATTGCATTAAAGGCGCTTCGTCTTTTAAGACAACCTGCAGAAAAACGATCCAATATGACATCTTCCGCAGAGCACGGACTTACCAAAAGAGAAATCGACGTATTGGAGCGATTGAACAAAGGACTTGCAAATCGTGACATAGGCGTCAATTTGAGTATCTCAACTGGAACTGTCCGAAAACACATTGAAAATATTTACCGTAAACTTCAAGTGCATAATAAAATGGAAGCTGTGTCACATACGCAAAAGGAGTGAATTATTGAGTAAATAAAAACAGTTATTGTCGTTCGTGAACAAAAACAGACATTTACTAAAAGTCGCAAGTCTAATTACAACATTTTTTATAAATTGAAACCAATTTTTGTCCGCTCTCCACCTAACAAAGAGTAAAAAAACCTTGTTCATTCGAGACAAGGTTTTTTTTATTTGCAAAACATTGCTGAACATTAAAGCATTTTGTTTGTTTTCTTCTTAGCGAATCAACTTGCGTTTAAGAAGCACAGCTATGAAATATTTAATAATTGGAGGATCCTCTGGAATTGGTCTAGCCATTACAACATTACTCAGCGACAAAAATCATGACGTTTATGCAACGTATAACAGAACGACTCCGCCGCAAAATCTAACAGGCGTATTTTACAATCATCTGGATGTTTTGGAACCCTCTTTAAACTTAGATTTCCTTCCTGACGAATTAGACGGAATTGTATATTGTCCAGGTGCAATTGATCTTAAACCGTTCGCTCGGATCAGTCCTGAAAATTTTACTGCTGATTTTAACCTGCAAGTACTTGGTGCGATAAAAGTTGTACAATACTGCCTTCCGAGACTAAAGAAAGGAAATTCTCCCTCCATCTTATTTTTTTCGACGGTAGCCGTTCAATCCGGTTTCAACTTTCACAGTCAAGTTGCCGTTTCAAAAGGAGCGATTGAAGGATTGACAAGATCGCTAGCCGCTGAATTATCGCCTACTATTCGTGTTAACGCCATTGCTCCTTCATTAACCGAAACACCACTGGCTGCTAAGCTCCTGAATTCTGATGAAAAAAAACAAGCGAATGCAGATCGACATCCCTTAAAAAGAATTGGAACTCCAAGTGATATAGCTGAAATGGCTACTTTTTTACTCGGGTCAAAATCATCATGGATCACAGGGCAAATTATTGGCATAGATGGGGGAATGTCGGCTATTAAATAAGTACATCAAATTATGGAAAACGAAGCTATAATAGACAAAACGGCAATTAAAACAGCCTATATTGATTTTTTACTCCACCAAAATGAACGGCCAAAAAATGTGTTTGTATTTGTCAAGGATTTGGGTATTTCAGAAATTGGTTTTTATGCGTTATTTGCCTCATTTGAATCATTAGAAGCCACAATTCTCTCTGATTTACTCTCTGAAACAATCGCCAACTTGGAAATGACTGAAGAGGCCACCAGTAAAGAAAAATTAGCACAACTTTATCATGCTTATTTCAATACATTAACCGAAAACAGAAGTCTTCTATTAATTTTGTTTGACGGTGGCCATAAAAATCTTCAAAACTTAAAAAAAATCGCCACGTTGCGCTCAACGTACCTCGATTTTATCGTTTCGATTAATTTACAAATGAGTGATTTTGGAAATCATACAATTGGCCAAATTATGCACAAAAGTGTTTCGGAAGTTTCTTGGGGACAATTTATTTATACACTCAACTACTGGTTGAATGATGTCTCTCCTAAGTTTGAA
>JALQVX010000106.1 GCA_023263555.1 Crocinitomix sp. | reverse complement strand
GCTTCCTTTAGAATTGAAGATGGCTTTTCTTTGAAGATACCATAAACAGAAGATCCCGTTCCGGTCATACTTGCGTATAGGGCGCCGTTTGTATATAAAGTCGCTTTTAACAGGCGAATTTCCTCAAATTCATCAAAAATGCCGGGTTCAAAATCGTTTGTTAATTTATCTTTCCAATTTTCGATAGGTTGTATAATTGCTTCTTGCAACTGAAATTTTGGCTGTTGAGGCGTTATTTTAGAAAAGGCCATCTGCGTGCTAATATGAATGCCTGGATTCACAAGTTGTATCCAATAATTTTCGAGTGGCACTGTCTGCGGCTCCATAAGATTTCCCGTTCCTTTCACAAAAACTGCATTGTTCTTAATGAAAAAAGGACAATCACTGCCTAGGTTTTGGGCATGTGCTTCAAGAATATCTTCATTTAAGTTTAAACCAAACAAATCGTTGAGTAAAACTAAGGTTGCAGCCCCATCTGCAGATCCGCCACCCAGTCCTGCGCCCATGGGAACAATTTTGTGCAAGTGAATTTTAACAGCACCTATTTTATAGTGGGTCACCATTAAATGATAGGCCTTTACGATTAAATTATCACTTGGATCACCTTGAATGGGTAAACCAGACATATCAATTGAAAAACGATCGGATTTATTTATTTCCAAAATATCTGAAAGGGGAATTGGAAAAAAGATACTTTCCAAATCATGATAGCCATCCGTTCGTTTGGCAGTGATATTCAGTCCGATATTTATTTTGGATCCAGGAAAAATAACCATTGTTGTCCTCGGTTTAAAAGAGATAAACGTAAAAATACAGAATTCGAACGGGGAGTGATTCAAAAAAAGCACTAAATTTGAAATCTGAAAACAAAGAACATGGCAAATTATTTACCTTTTGAAGAACCTATTCACGCAATAGAGGAAGAAATAGTTAAAGCTAGAGAAATTGAGACGAATAGCGGTGTAAGTACTGCGAAGATGGTCAAAGATTTAGAGCGTAAATTAAAGGATACCACTGAAGATATCTTTAAAAACCTGTCGCCTTGGCAACGGGTTCAATTATCCCGTCATCCTGACCGTCCGTATTGTTTAGATTATATCAATGCTTTAACGGGTGGTGATTTTGTCGAACTACATGGCGATCGTGGTGTAAAGGATGACAAAGCCATGATTGGCGGTTTTGGTAGCATTGATGGGCAGTCCGTCATGTTTGTTGGACAACAAAAAGGTTCAAATACGAAATTAAGACAATACCGAAACTTTGGGATGCCAAATCCGGAAGGATATCGTAAAGCGTTGCGTCTTTTTAGATTAGCAGAGAAATTTAATAAACCCATTGTAACGTTGATTGACACACCGGGTGCTTTCCCAGGTTTAGAAGCTGAAGAAAGAGGTCAAGGTGAAGCAATTGCACGTAATATCTATGAAATGATGAACCTGAAGGTTCCTGTTATTTGCATCATCATTGGTGAAGGTGCATCTGGTGGAGCATTAGGAATAGGTGTAGGAGATAAAGTAATCATGTTGGAAAATTCATGGTATTCGGTTATTTCTCCTGAAAACTGTTCTACAATTTTATGGAGAAGTTGGGATTATAAAGAACGTGCTGCTGAGGTACTTAAATTAACTTCAACGGACATGAAAGAATTGAACATTGTTGACGAAGTGATTAAGGAGCCAATTGGTGGTGCGCACCGCTTTAGAGATGAAACGTTCTCAAATGTGAAGAAGGTCATTCTAAAACACTTGACCAAATTACAAAAAATGGATCCTGAAAAGCGTTGTGAAAAGCGTATGGAGAAGTTTTGTGAAATGGGGGTTTATAAAGGAAAATAAAAGAATAACGTTTCTCGTTTGCAATGATTGGAGCAGATTTTGAAAAAATACACTTTGTTTTATTGGGGTTAGATTTGCTAGAGCCAATGGCTTTTATTACAGACACCATACTTGGAATTTTGAGTGTTGGTCTAGGATTGAAACTCAGTAAAATAGAAACGGATCACCCCTTTCGAACGTATTGGATTTGGTTCTTCCTTGTTTTTGGTATTGGCGCATTCGTTGGTGGTTTAGGTCATACGTTTTTCAATTATTGGGGCATTCCAGGTAAATTCCCTTCATGGATCGCTGGACCCATTTCCATTTATTTGTTAGAGCAAGCCATGATTTCGGTTCATCCGGATGAGCGAATTCTCAGCAATATGAAATTGGTTTCATTTTGGAAAATGGTGCTTGTTTATCTGATCTTTTCATTGGTCTGTGTTTATGCACCTATCCACGAAAATCCGCAATTGGCTTTCATGCCTACCGCAATTAACACCATCTTAGGTGTGGTCTTAACAGCTGGCTTTTTAGGAAGATATTATGCGAAAACAATTCGACCTGAATTCAAG